>JAGABQ010000082.1:0-3688 GCA_017614495.1 Clostridia bacterium | reverse complement strand
TGGATTTCGGGAGACGGAACTCGGGGATTCCGTAAACGAGCACGCCGCCCGGGGCGTGAAGCGCCTCGAACACCGTGACGGAATAGCCCTTTTTGGCCAGATCCCCGGCGCAGGTGAGCCCCGATGGGCCCGAGCCGACGACGGCGACCCTGTGTCCGTTCGGCGCGGGTTTCGCGGCCGGGGCGGACGCCGCCCTGTTGTGCTCGTCGGCGACAAAGCGCTCGAGCCGCCCGATGGCGACCGGCTCGAATTTTATGCCGAGGGTGCATTTGCTCTCGCACTGCGTCTCCTGCGGACATACGCGGCCGCAGACCGCGGGGAGGGAGGAGGTTTCGGAAATGATACGGTACGCCCCCTCAACGTCTCCGTCCTTGAGCTTTGAGATAAAGTCGGGGATGTTCACGTTTACGGGACATCCGCTCACGCACGGGCGGTTTTTGCAGTTGAGGCAGCGCTGCGCCTCCCCGACCGCCATCTCGTAAGTATAGCCGAGCGCGACCTCGCTGAAATTGCGCGCCCGGACCTCGGCCGGCTGTACCGGCATTTCGTGTCTTTTCGGAATAACAGCCATTTTTTCGCCTCAGATATTCTTTCCGATGAGATTGCAGGCCTTTTCGCGGGCGTGCTTTTCAAAATCCGCGTACATGCGGCCCCTCGACATCGCTTCGTCAAAATCGACCTCGTACCCGTTGAAATCCGGTCCGTCGACGCAGGCGAATTTTGTGATCTTTTCGCCGTCTCTCGTCAGGGTGAGGCGGCAGCCGCCGCACATCCCAGTACCGTCGATCATTATCGGGTTCATGGACACCGTGACGGGCACGCCGAAGGGCTTTGCCGTCAAAGTGACGAACTTCATCATGACGAGCGGGCCGATAGTGATTATCTCGTCAAATGTTTCGCCGCCCTCGAGCATCTCCTTGAGCGGCAGGGTCACGTTCCCGTGGCGTCCGTACGAGCCGTCGTCGGTCATAACGACGAGCTTTTTCGAGCACGCGCGGAACTCGTCCTCGAGGATGAGCAGGTCGCGGCTGCGGAAGCCGATTATGCTCGTCACGTCGGCGCCGAGCCGGCAGAACTCCCGGGCGACGGGCATGGCGATCGCGCATCCGACGCCGCCGCCGATTATGCAGACCTTCTTTATCCCGTCGGTTTTGGTCGGAACGCCGAGCGGCCCGACGAAGTCGCTGATAAAGTCGCCCGCCTCCTTTGCGCCGAGAAGCATCGTCGTGCCCCCGACGAGCTGGAATATAATCTTGACGGCCCCGCGTTCGGGGTCTGTGCCGGCGACGGTGAGGGGTATGCGTTCGCCCTCTCCGTCGACCCTGAGGATTATGAACTGCCCGGGCTTCGCCTTTTTTGAAACGAGCGGCGCCTCGATCTCCATCTGGATGACCGTGGGGTTCAGTATTTTCTTTGTCAGTATCTTGTTCATTCAGGAATGCTCCCCGTCGCGTCGCGGACGTTCCGTCCGCATAAAATAATTCAGTATATTATACTCCACGCGCCCCGGAATGTCAAACGGGAGATTGACAGGACGGGGCGTAATGTGGTATCATTCATGCTCGGAGCCGGTACGCTCCCGCCGAAACAAAAATTTCCGGACTCACCGGAAAAACCGCAAAAAACGTCGTATATATTTACAGAGGGCATCGGGCATGAAAAGGAACGCGGGCGGACAGAAAAACGACGCGGATATCATCCGCAAATATTTTGACCGCGACGAGACGGCGGTTGACGATACTTCCGAAAAATACGGCAGACTTATCTATTCGGTCTGTTTCGGGATTTTGAGGGACGGAGCAGCGAGCGAGGAGTGTCAGAACGCCGTTCTCTCCGCCGTCTGGGACAGGATACCGCCCGACTGCCCGGACAACCTGAGGATTTATCTCTGTATGATCGCCCGCTCGAGCGCGATCGACAGATTCAGAAAAGACCACAGGAAAAAACGGATAAGTTCGGGAATGATCGACGCCCTCGACGACTACGGCGATTTGTTCGAAGACGACTTCGACGCGTCGGAAGAGCTCGAGACGAAGGAACTCGCTGCGGCGATAAACGGTTTTCTCGCCGCCCTGCCGGAACGGGAGCGGGCGTGCTTTATAAAGAGATATTATTTCGCAAAAACGATCAAGGAAATATCGAAAGAGACCGGCATTCCGAAAAGTACCGTTTACGACATTCTCGGCAAAACCCGCGAAAAAGCCGCGCGGATGCTGAAAGAGAAAGGATATTGACATGAACAAAGGAACGTTTATCGACGCGCTGTCGATGATCGACCCCGAACTCGTGTGTTCGGCGGAAAAATATGAAGAAAAGCGCGGCGCCGCGGCGCTTAAAACGTCGGCGCTGATAGTCGCTCCGATCCTTGCGGTCGCCGTGATCGCCGCAGCAGCCGTCGCCGTTTCGACGGCGGTGAAAAAGAGAAACGCACTGCCCGGGGCGCCCGATTTCGGGTCGATGACACAGGTTATAGAAAATCAGGTGCCGCTTGCGGATTTCACAGACGACAATCCGGAATACGTTCAGCCGTTCAGCACGCCGACGATTGAGGAGCTTTACAGCGATCCGGTTTTCGAGTGGCTTCTCCCGAGAAAACTGCCGGATGGTATCGTTTGTTACAGAAGTTATCTGACGGAAGAACGCGGTTTTCTTGGCCTGTATTTATATTCCGAACCGTGGGAACAGTGGAAGCAACGTGCTGTAGACCCGAGCGGCGCCGACGACTGGAATAGTTGTTTTCAGCTTGAAATAAAGATATCACAGTTTACGAACGGCACGCTTCTCGCCGATCTTGCCGACCCGAATACGTACAGATTGTCGCTCTATTACGGACCGATGGAAAAAGACCCGTCCGTTCTTGGCTCTCAGCTTCCACGGGTTTTCGGAGCCGTTTACGCCGAGGACCTGTCGCGGGAGATCATTGAAGACAAAATTTACACATTTTCCGAGGGAGGATGCACAGCAGTTATCAGCGTTGTCTGCGGAGACCGGGTGGTCAAAATCCGTTATTACGGAAAAGAAATCAGTGCGGATGATTTCTGCAATCTTGTGTCGTCCTCATGGTACGTTGTTAAGGGACTAAGAACAGGCACGATCGATTTGAAGTAACGGGAAGAAAAGCCAAGGAATCCCGATTGATGCAAAGTAATAAAACAACAGAATGACAGGAGAAGTGTTAATCATGAAAAAAACATTGCGCACAGTAATAATCATAATACTTGCCGCCTGCTGTGCGGTGAGCGTAGCGGCCGCCGTCGGCATCGTTCAACTGAACAATGATCCGGAAAGCGGTGTGACCGAGCCATGTTCGGGCGGATATGATTGTTCGCTTGAAAAAATACATTTTTATACCGACGGAGATGAATTAACCGACGTCGATGATCAAAACGAACTGGAGAGAGCCGTATGTCTTATCCATGACAGAGAGAATTATTACGGCGAGGTGGTCGTGACTGTTCAGTTTAAAAGCAACATAGAACAGGAAAGCGAGTACCGTTCCATAAAAAACACCGAAATAAAAACCGCCGAGGACGCACGCGAATACCGCGCCCGGCTAAACGCTTTTTCAAAGGAATATCATCGGGATATTATTGAATCGAACGTCATATTGATCAGCTGCATTCCTTACTCGGCAATTGAGCCGATTGAATATTCTCCGTTTGTCAGACTTACCGTGAACGCGCACGAT
>JAGABQ010000081.1:0-4849 GCA_017614495.1 Clostridia bacterium | reverse complement strand
CTTTCGAGATGGATGGACAGCGAGTTCATAAACCTCGGCTTCTCGGGCGCCGGCAGGGCGGAGGACGAGGTCGCGCTCGCGCTGAGAGAGATACCCGGCGTGACGCTCTTCATCATCAACACGGCGGGCAACTGCTTCTCGAGGAGCCACCTCGCCGAGAGGTTCCCGAGCTTCATTTCGCTCATCAGGGAGAGGTATCCCGAGACGCCGATGCTCATTTACTCCCTCCCGCGCTGGGCGTGCGACAGGTTCGGATACGATCCCGAGATATCCAACGAGGGCAAGGCGGAGGAGCTCGAAAAGCTGTTCAGTGAGCTCGCCTCGCACGACGGGCACGTGTATTTCATGCGCTCGGAGGGCGGAGGCGCCCCCTTCGACGGGCATCCCATGCGGTTCGAGCACACCGCGGACGGCTATCATCCGAACGACCTCGGCTTCGCCTTCATCGCCCGCGAGCTTTATTTCAAGCTCAAGGAGATCAAACAGGCGGAAGGCCTGCGATAACGAACAAAAATCCCGGAGCCGAATCGGCATCGGGATTTTTTATTCAGCGAACGCAGTGAGCGTCTTCGTTCCTTCATCAGCGAAGCGTCTTCATCAGCCCGCTCGCGGGCGACTTCATTTTTCATCCCACCGGGAAAACGCTCCCGCCGATGAATTCGCGCACGATGCTGTTCCTCGGCACGTCCTCGCAGGAGAGGCCGAGGAAGTATTCGAGGAACTTGAGAAGGCGCTTCGCCTCGGGATATTCCGGCGCGTCCTTCGGGATGGAAAAAAGAAGCGGCTCGGCAAAGGTCTTGAGCACGGCGAGCTCGTAGAGCGAGGCCGAGTTGAACATGACGTCCGCGTCCTCCTGGAACGGGAAGATGTGCCGCTCCTCCCCGCGCCTCACCGACTGCCACCTCGATATCGTGTCGGTCGCCGAGAAGCCGCGCGTCCTCGCGTCGCGCACCATCCGGCGTATCTCCCTGTTGTCCGTCGTCGGGATGCGGTTGTGCTCGTCGACGTTGAGCGCCGTGACGGCGCTTATATAGATCTTGAACTTGTCACCCGGGTCGATGGCGTAGGACATTTTTTCGTTCAGCCCGTGGATGCCCTCGATGACGAGGACGTCGTCCTTTCCGATACCGAGGGGGGCGCCGCCGAACTCGGGGATGCCCGTCCTGAAATTGAAGCTCGGCAGGACGACCTTTCCGCCCGAGAGCAGGATCTTCATCTGCTCGTTGAAGAGATCGACGTTGAGCGCTTCGAGACACTCGAAGTCGTACTCCCCGTTTTCGTCCTTCGGCGTGAGGGTGCGCTCGACGTAATAGTCGTCGAGGGCGACGGGGTGCGCCTTGAACCCCACGTTGCCGAGCTGTATCGAGAGGCGGTGCGAAAACGAGGTCTTGCCGGACGACGACGGCCCGGCTATCATCACGATCCGTCTGCCCTCGTCCTTTATCTGCCTCGCGATCTGCCCTATCATGTGTTCGTGATACGCCTCCGAGGCGAGGATAATGTCCCGCCCCTCGCCGCGTGTGATTGCGTCGTTGAGGGCGGCGACGGTCGGCACGCCGATATTCTCGCCCCATATATTCGACTGTCTCATCGTGGAAAAGAGCTTCGGCGGGACGTAGGGGCTGCCCGGCCTGTCCGGCGCGGATTTGTTCGGGAGAACGAGGAATATTCCGCCCATGTCGGCCCGGAGGTCGAAGACGGGGACGTAGCCCGCCGACGGCGGCATATATCCGTAATAATAATCGACGTAGTTGCCGAACCTGTAGACGTTCGTCGTGGACGAGCGGCGGTAATGGAAGAGCCGCTCCTTGTCCTTCATGCCGTGCCGGCGGAAGACGGCGACGACGTCGTCCGTCTGTTCCTTGCTCTTGTTGAACTTCTCGTCGTCGCGGCAGTATCTCTCCATGGTCTTTCTGACGGTCTCTATCCCCTCGGGGGTGATCTCGCCGTCTTTCAGAGCCGCGCTGAAATAGAGAGCGTCGCCGACCGCGTATTCGAGCTTCAGCGTCTTTATCCTCTTGCCGTAAACGTGCGCCATCGCGCGGAGGAACATCATCGTCGCGCCGCGCTCGTAGGTCTTGTGCCCGTCCCTGTCGGACGTCGTGATGAAAACGAGCTCGCCGTCGGGCTCCTCGCCGACCGTCTTGTTGAGCTCGACGATCTTCTGCCCGACCTGCGCGAGGATTATCCGCGCGGGATAATCTCCCTGATATTTTTCCGCGAGCGAGAGAAAGGTCTCGCTCCCCTCCGTCTCTATCGCCTTTCCCCTGTAAAACAGACCCATGGGGTGACCTCCGAATATTTTTCTGACGATATTATATCATCGTAAAGCGGGAAAATCAAATCGCCTCGTGATATCTAAAAAAACTTTTAACCTATATTGACAAAATGAAAGGAGCGTGATACAATATATGATGTCAAAAGTGTATTTTTATGGGTCGGAAAGGAGAACCGTCATGAAAACAAAAACTAGAAAAGTAAAGTCTTTCCTGCTGGCAGTTGTACTGACTCTCTCTCAGTTTGCTTTACAGGCACTCATTTTACCTGTTTCAGCAGAACAGAATACAACCGATTCGGAAAACATTGAAGAACGTAGTTTTGACGAAAACATTTACATAGACCCGTCAAGCATATCCATTTATCGCGGGCAGGCGTATCAACTGACGGCTTGTCCTCAGGTCAGTGGAGATGTAAGTTGGTCGTCGAATAACACGTCGATTGCCACCGTCACGCAATATGGACTTGTCGTAGGTGTTTCTGCGGGTACAACGTACATTTGCGCCACTGTCGATAGCACAGCTCCCGGGATTAACGTGGCCCAATGTCAGGTGACTGTTTCTTCGGCCGGAGTTGTGACAAGCGGAACCTAAATGTTGGAAACAGGAAATTCGCGGACGCTTTTGCTGATCCCGGAATGGCTGCCAACGCGATTATCCAGTCTAATTTGCTAACAACAAATAGTTATGAGTACCGTTGGACATTTACACTCGGGTCTGATGGATATTATAGCATCCAGTCGCAGGACTCGGGGCTCTATATGAGAGTAAAAAACAATAGTGCTTCGTCCGGAGCAAACGTGATACAGTCAACAGCGTCATATACCGGCGCAAAATGGGCACTTATGAAATCGTCCGCGACCAGCGATTTCAATTATGTATTTGTCCCAAAATCATCCACATCTTCACTTGTTGTACTTAAAAGCAACGGGTCATACTTGAAGACGGTTACGTATACTAATAACTCGACGTATGACGATGAGTGGCGGCTTGTTTCAATGTGCCCCACAACAGGTTCGGAAATCACATACGGGAGTGATGATTGGTCCAGCGACGGTAACGGTCATTATAACAACTGTTACGCTTATGCTCTTAACAATCAGGTCCATCCAGGGACTAATAATTTCTGGGATATGCAGCAACCCGGTGAATACTATGGTTCGATGTTCACCGCATGCACCAAAGCCGCTATTGAATTGGCAGTAAATAATGATTATTCGGCTTACAGAAACACTCATGCGGGCACCTACGTATTTACCGAAGTACAGCACGGTACGCTCGGTGCGGCCGGGACGTATAAGGTTGCGCTTGTTGTCGGATATGGTTATATTTCAAATATGTTAGTGTACGATTACCATTGGTACAGGCAGGATGCAGATGGATTCTGGTCACATAAACCCGGACAGACAGCCGTGACAAGATTTGATTCGGATGGGAATTTGATTGTTGATCCTGCCGAAGCAGGAAGAAACTATCTTTCAAGCAATGGCGCAAATTATAACACGTTTTGCGGATATTATCAAATTACGCCGTGGAATAATCTGTATATTCGATCGAAAGATTTTGTCAAAAATGATACGGATGTTGTACTCTCAATGTTTAGCAGCGTATACTGAATAACAAAGAATCGCAAACCCAATAATAAGAGGAGTAATTAACATGATAAAACGTATAACGATTCTCGTGCTGGCCGCTTTACTTTTGCTGTCTTCATGCATGCTTCAGAACAGTGTATCAAACGCTCCGTCAAACGGCGAAAATGACGAATCCGGCGCTCAGTCAGATGCACAGGACGACACCGCCGTTACGCTGCTTCAAATACCGGATGAACTCACGGACATTTCTCTCGTCAGAGTCGGAATGACAATCGACGAGGTAAAGGAAGCGCTGCCTGAATTGTCTTATTCCGGTGGTTTACCGTCACAGAATTACAACGTAAGATACTACGTTAACGACAGAGCCACGGGACACGTTTTTTTCGTGACCTTCGGCGATGACAGAAAAGTGATAGACATATCCGATTCCGGATTTGACGTTGATTATCTTGCACCCAGGGAACAAGTATATGAGAAGATAAAGAGCGGTATGACTTTTGACGAGGTGGTCGCAGTTCTCGGAAGGCCGCTTTACGCCCCGCTTTTCGGCGTTAGTTCCATGATGTGGAGATATGGAAACGGAGAAAAGATCGTTTTACCGTTCATCAACATATACCCGGATCCTGAAAATACTGCCGCGTATTATGCTGTTGTCAAAGAATTCGAGTGGGATACTTGATAATAAAACTTGTCTTCCGCAGACGGGCAAAACCGCCTGCGGATTTTTTGTCTGCCGCGCCCGATCCCCGGCGACAAATTCAAATCGCTTTTTTACCCCGCCCCGCCCTTGCGCCGCGCGCTCTTATATGATATAATATAATGACGGAGCGGCGCAACCCGCCGCGTTTCAGACAGAAAAATCGCCCCGCGGGCGGAAAAGAGGCATAAACGTATGAAAAACATCCCCGAAATAAAGCTCGGCATAATCGCCGTCAGCCGCGACTGCTTCCCGATGACCCTTTCCGAGAGGCGCCGCCG
>JAGABQ010000080.1:0-4647 GCA_017614495.1 Clostridia bacterium | reverse complement strand
TCTGTTATATTATACGTCCGGAAAGTCGAAAACCGGTCGGACTTTTTCGCGTTTCGTCACTTTATAGGCGAAAGAAGTTCTTTTTTCGCACCCATTACGGCGGAGCGCGAAAAACCCCCGCCGGTGCCCTATTTCCGACGGGGGTGCGCGCCACGGACGGCGCGGCTTTTGAGTACGTACCGTACTCACGCGGGGGGCGATCCATATCCATAACGCCGCCCGCGTTTCGGTATTAGCTTTTTTGCGAAAGCGCTCAGGACGCCGCTCGCGTTTCCATCACAATCCTACAAGAAAGTTTTACAGCGTATCCCTTGGAATTGAACGTCACCACTACATGGCAAGGCCCGTTTTCCGTGTACCACACCCCGCTCGCCGACGGAGCCCCCCACCGTGACGTAAGGTCGGCTTCTTTGAGCCCCGCGACTCCCCAGAGTACCTCGTATTCCGGGTCGCCGAGCATGAAATCTCCTGTCGGCGGGAACTCGGAAAGCGGCATCACCGGGTCTTCGTCATACCTGTAGTTTTCCCTCAGGAGAAGGACGTCATACGCGTCGTCCTCGTACGAATAAGCGGGATAGACCCACAGGACCTCGCCGCTGCTCTTTTCGACGCCAACGTTGAGATAATTTTTGCTATCGAACGGGATTTTGTACAGTTTTACCCCTTCGAGTGAGGAAAGCGACCAGTTTTTCTTCGCGAGCTTTTTGTTCGCCGCATCGCCGTCCACAGAGCGCACCGACTCGCCGAAATACTTTTCGAGCTCGCTGAACTTTTTGCCGACGAGCTTTTCGTTAAGCTCGACTATGGTCTCGTCGCCGGTCAGCCCGAGCGCGTCGGGCTCCGGAGCCGCCGTTGTGTCGAAGTTTCCGGTCGGCTCAACGACGCGCGGCGTGGTCGTGTCGGGCTCCGACGCCACGTCCTCCGTCTCCTCGGTGGTGAACGGAGGATCGGCAGTCGTGATCTCCGGCACGTACGACGTGTCCGGATTTCCGGTCGCATGACCGGCGGTCGATTTGTCGCCCGTCTCGGTCGAAGGGGCGGAGGTAGTGTCGCCAGGCAGGTCCTCCGTACCTACGAGTATATCCGATCCCCCGTCCCCGGGCTCGCCGAGCGGAAGCCGGTTCTGCCTCCTGAGGGCGCCCTGCCCCGCGAGGACCGCCCCGATTATCAGAAATATTGCCGCGGCGCTCGCCGCGAGCTCGAGGAACAGCTTTACGTTCCCGCGGCGCTCTTCCTTTTTACTGCTCTGCGCGACCGCCTCCCGGGGGAGGACGTTCTCCGCCGGCGGCACGTCGACGGAGGAGTATTTATCCCTTATTTTCTTTGGTACGTTCATTATCGTTTTCTCCTTTGAGTGTTTTTCTCATTTTTTCGATTGCCCGGACGTAGCGCTTCCGCGCCGCCTCCTCGCTGTATCCCGTTATCTTAGATATCTCGGAATATTTGAACCGGTGGACGGCGCGCAGCAGCACGATCTGCCTGTCGTCCCGGCTGACGCTGTCCAGAGCCCGTTCGATATCGTCTTTTTCGATCCTGTCGGGCGGGAAGTACCCGTCATCTCTGACGCTCCCCTCAAACGCGCGCCTGCCCCTCAGCCGTTCGAGGGCAAGGTTGCGTGTTATCGCCATTATCCAGGCCCTTGCCTGCCCTCCCCGCCAGGTGCCGGCGTGATCCATTATTCTTAAAAACGTTTCCTGCATGACGTCCTCGGCCTCGGCCTCGCTGCCGAGGATGCCCAGGGCAAAGGTGTATATCTGCCTGCCCATTTTTTCGTATATGAGCTCGAGCCCGCTCATGTCTCCCGCGGCGATCTTTCTGAGCGCGGCCGCGCACGCCGCGCCGCTGAATATATTCAATTGCGTCCTCCTTTCGAGGTCTCTCTGTATATAAGACGGAGAAAAGGGCCAAAACCGGACAAACTTTTTTGCGATTTTTCGCAAGTTGTCATAAAATTGACGAAAGTAGTCATATACAAGGAACTTTTTCCTCCGGAAAATCGATTTTTTTCGCGCGGGGGCGATTTTTTTGCCGTGACGGACGGCCTTTCCGGCTCTCTCCCGATTTTAATTACGGCGCTATTTTATCACCTGCCGCTGCGTTTGTCAACACGAAAGGGGCGGGCGTCAACGGCGACGCCCGCCCCTTTGTCGGCGAATATTCAGAGTCGGTTTTCGGGCTCGGCGTACGGGAGAACGGCGATCTCGAGATTACCGTTTTTTGTCCTCAGCTCGTCGATGAAGGCCTTCTCTTCGTCTCTGTTCTTCATAACAATTTTGTACGACAGGCGGAACATTGAGCCCATGCCCGTGGTCTTTACCCCCTCCTGAGAATACGACCTCAGATAGTGGTCAAAAGTGTCGTCAAAAACGCCGTTGTATTCGAGCGACTCTGGGATGGTTATGCGCAGGAGCCGCTCCTCCGCCGCGTTTTTGTGAACGAATATACCGCTGCCCGAGATGAGGAAATACAGCGCGGCGAGGACGATCAGGACGATTATCCCGTAAGCGAGGTATCCCATACCGAAGATGATCCCGGACGTCATCGCGATGAGTATCGCCGCAATCTCGTCCGCCGACCCCTGCGCCGAGCGGAACCTCGTCAGCCCGAAGGCGCCGCCGACGGCGATCCCCGCGCCTATATTGCCGTTCACGAAGGTGATTATCGAGGCGACGATAAAAGGCATGAAGCCGATCACGATAAAGAAGCGGGGCTTCGATCTCATTCTAAACGACATTATCCACGCGAAGAGAAGGCCCGAGACGACGGCCGCGAGCGCCATTATAAAAAACGTCCCGGCCGTGACCTCAGTCGTGTAAATCGAATCAAACATCTTTATCTCCTTCCGGCGCCGTCATATCGCCGCGCGGGCGCCGATTATCTGTTTTTTATACGCTTCCCCGTATTTCGAGAAGCTTCCCTTGTATATTTTTCCCTCGGAAAGGAGCGAGCAGAGCCAGAGTGGCATGGCGTCCTGGACCTTTATCTCAAGGACCGCCCAGCCGGGAGGGAGAAGACTTGTCCCGTCCATGGAGACGGTCAGGTCGAGTTCGCTCATCCTGTATCTCGGATTCCCGTCTATCGTCAGGCGGAGATCGCCGCCCGGCTCGGAATACGCCGTCCTGTCGTAGATTATGAGGCACGACGGGACGAGCTCGCCGTACATATCGCGGCAGTATTTCAGCTCGCTGTTTATCTGCCCCTCCGAGCATATGTCGCCGACGCCGGCAAAAAAACTGTTGACGAGGGGTATCGTCGATTTGACGCGCCTTTTGTATACAAGGCCGTACGCTTTACGCTTTATCTCAAGGAACACGGGAGAGTCCGCCGTGGCGAGCCCGTAGGAGCGCAGGCGGATCTTTTCCTTGAACTCCGGATTCTCTATCGATCTGTTTATGAGACGGTAGTCCGGGGTGTCGTAATACAGCGTGCCGATCGAGGTCAGACCGAAACGGTCGATCTCCATGCGGCCCGCGAGCTTTTCCCGGACGAAATCGACCTGTCCGGGGCTTATGAGGTATTTCACCTCAACCCGCTTCATTACGAGAACGGGATTTTCAACCGTGACCGGCATACCGGCGCCTCAGAACACGAGCTCAACGGTGAACTGCCCGTCCCTGACGTACGCAGTCACCCTGCCGTTCATCGTCCTCGCGACGTCCCTGACGTACGACAGCCCGAGCCCCCTGCCGTCCTTCCCGGCGGCGTTTTCGAGCCGCACGAACCTGTCGAACGCTTGGTCCGCCCGCCTGTCCGAAAGCTCCGTACCGTTTGACGCCGTCAGCGTCACGCGGCCGCCGCTTTCCGAAAGCGTGAACACAGCACTCCCCCGGCCGAACCTGACGGCGTTGCATACGAGCTCGCCGAGCATACCGCATATGAGCTCGCTGTCGCCCGAAAGCGACACGCCGTCCTGTATTTCCGTAATGACCTCAACGCCCGCCGCGTCGAACGCCTCGCGCTTTTCGTCTATCCTTGCGGAAAAGAGCTCCGAGACGTTTACCGTCTCTTTTTCTCCCGTCCGGTCTCCGAAAACCGACAGTTCCCCGATCTCTTCGACGAGGGAGGACACCTTGCCGATCTGCCGCCTGATCGAATCGGTGCGGGCTGATTCCCCGTTCTCCCGTTCGATGAGCGCAACGTCGGCGCTTATGACGGTAATCGGAACCTTGAGATCGGATTCGACCACGGCCGCGAACTGTTTCTGACGTCTGTCGACCTCCTCGAGCGGTCTGAACAGCTTTTTCCCGACCGCCGTCAGGACCGCGGCGCTCACGGCGAGGCACGCGAGCCCGCCGATCACCGAAACGATGAGTATCCTGTAGGACGGGAGGAGCTCGCGCCCCTGATCAACGACCGTCACATAGTATTTGCCGTCTATCGCCTCGTAAATGCGGTATCTGTACGATCCGTTCGTCCAGCCGGTATACGAGAGTTTCTCCCTGAAGAGCTTTTCGGCGAGGGACTTTGCCTCCTCCTCGGTGAACGCCGAGATGCTGAAGGCGACCGTTTTCCCCGTGTCGACGCAATAAGTGAAATATCTCGTTGAATGGAGCAGTTCGGGCGATCCGGGGCCCATCCTGTCAAGGCCGCTCCCGACGTCCTTAGGAGGGCCCTTCAGCGTCCCGCGCCCTTCCGCGATGCGCATCG
>JAGABQ010000079.1:0-7158 GCA_017614495.1 Clostridia bacterium | reverse complement strand
TGACCGAGGACGACATCATCTGACCCGATCGCCGTACATTTTTCAGAACAAAGGACGGGAAAACCCCGTCCTTTTGATTTGATGAAAAGCTTTTAAACTTCGTCACTCCTGATGTTCCGGTTTCTTTTTCCCGACGCCTCTTACGATGAAGAAGGATGCTGCGATCACAGCAGCCGCCGCGCAGGTGGCGAGAACAATTTCCCAAAGGTCGGCTCCGGTTGAATCAAGACCGAAATATTCATAACAATTGATTACGTTATTGAGCGGCAACGTTGGATCGCCCGGATTATTGGTATCGATAATGTCTTTCGTGTAGTCGGGCCAGGAAAAGTCCAACTTGTTTTGAAAATAGCGATTGGGGTTTTCGACATCATATTCCTCGTACCGCAGTATCTCCGAGGGATGTTTTAACAATATTTCACCGGCAGGCGATTGAAGTGCATCAGATTTAATGAACTTGTTATATAATCCGAAATCAGCATATTCTATCGTCCCGTGATGCCCGTCATAGTAAATTGACGAATCCGCTTTTATAAAACCGTCGAAATCGTCGTTTGAAATATAGAACATATATCCCGCAGTACCGATCACACTTACCAAAACAACGTCTGACGGGGGTATGATTTCGTCGGTCCCGAGAATCAGGCGAATCCTTTCAGCATGATCCGCGTAACTGTAACTCACAGTCACATCATCAGCCGGTATAATGTTAACGAGCAATTCGTCCTCCGTCGATTTGCTGTTGTCACCATATTTCGACATGTACATTGCCCGAAGGTTCCCTGCAAACGAATCGTCCGGATAGACTATTTTTGCCACATAGTTGGTACAGGCATGAAATTTTTTCTGAATTCTTCTGCTTCCGTCCCACCTTGCCCAGTTCCACAGGTACGAAGTGTAAATTGGTGTTATTGATTCCTCAACGACACGACATTTTTGCTGTACAAAAAGCTGCTCGTATACATCTTTTCCGGCTAAGGTTTTAAGCGTTTTGCAGATGTCATTATAAACATAATGCTGCTCGTTTCTTGAACCATATACGGTTGTTTTTTCTTCATAAGCACTGACTCGTGTGCACGAAACCTCGCTCAATAACAGGACGAAAAGTATGGAGAAAATCAGAGCCGCTCTTTTTGCAGTTACTAAAATATTTTTCAATGACAATGTACAAACCTCCTTTTCGGACGATAATATTTTAGCACACCTCGGGCGGATGTGTCAAGACAGGGCGCTTTGGAGCGCGTCCCGCATCCGTCTTTGAGGCGGCCTCTGTATATAAGACGGAAAAGAAGGCCAAAACCGGACAACTTTTGACTTCATTTTTTGAAAGTTGTCATAAATGAGACGAAACAAGTCGCATACAAGGACAAAAAGCCCGCCTGATTTGCCTCACCCGTCACTCCTGATGTTCCGGTTTCTTTTTCCCGACGCCTCTGACGATGAAAAACGACGCCGCGATCACCGCTGCCGCCGCGCAGGAAGCAAGGATGATTTTCCACGGGTCTGCGCCAGGGTAATGTATTGCAGGATCGAGACCGAGATATTCGTAGCAGTTTATTACGTTGTTCAACATTAGATCAGGATCTCCGGTGTCGCCGGACTCCATCAGGACCTTTTCGTACGGCTCACGAATATTGCCAATCAGATTTTCATATCTCTCGTTAGGGTGAGTTACTTTAAATTGTTTCTCCTCCTCAAGCATTTTTAAGTGATCTTCATAAGCCGCCTTTGCTACAAGATCATAGTCGGCCATATAGATGAACTTGTTATATACAGTGTCATACCACTCATCAAAACCTTTACGGAAATTGCTTAACGCAACAAACCCTTCTATACCGTCGTGATTTATATAAAACATTCCTCCGACTAGTCTGACGTCCTGCGCGGGGATTATCTCATCAAGCCCCAACAGTTGCCGTATTCTTTCTGCGTGATCCGCGTAACTGTAACTGATATCGGATTGATGGATACTTACAATACAGCCGATTCCGGTTCTTGGAGAAGAATATGTTTCACTATCCGGGTCATAACAACGATTCTCAAAATCTGTAATCGATGCATACCCGTAATGATTTCCGTTGCCATCGACTATTTTTGCAACGTAATCGAAAGATCTTTGCTTGCTTCCGGTGTAATATTCCCAGTCGCTTCCAGTCGATAAGGTGATTTTTTTGGTGTTGTAATAAATCCACAGTGGGGTCATAGTGTAAATAGGCGTTATGGATTCTTCAACAATGACCGCTTCATTTTGAGCAAGATTCTCCCTTACTGCCCGATTTTCACTGATGAAGGTCATGACAAGATTATAAATCCTTTGCTGTTCGTATCTGGAAGAATAAACCATCCCGATTTCTTCAAATGCAAAACAATTGATCGACAGCGAAAGAATTGCCGCAACTATAACGATAGCAGATACTATTTGTTTCATACAAACCTCCTTTTCGGACGATAATATTTTAGCACACCTCGGGCGGATGTGTCAAGACAAGGCGCTCGGGAGCGCGCCCCGCATCCGTCTTTGAGGCGGCCTCTGTATATAAGACGGAAAAAAAGGCCAAAACCGGACAACTTTTGACTTCATTTTTTGAAAGTTGTCATAAATGAGACGAAACAAGTCGCATACAAGGACAAAAAGCCCGCCGGAGTGGGTGGACGCGGTGCGACATTGTTCCTTTCCCGCGGGAAAATTTCACAAAACGATGACTTTACCCTTCTTGAATTGTTCACACCATACGGGTATAATAGGTGCGAAGGAGGACGACGGACATGCGATATGATTACGACGTTATCGTCGTAGGGGCGGGCAACGGCGGACTCGCCGCGGCGTCGGAGCTCGCAGGCGCCGGGCTGAAAACCCTGCTGCTCGAAAAACACAACCTCCCGGGCGGGGTCGCCACGAGCTTCGTGCGCGGGAGATTCGAGTTCGAGGCGTCGCTCCACGAACTCTGCAACGTCGGGACGGAGGAAATGCCCCTCGAGATCCGCGACGTTCTCGGCCGGCTCGGCTCCGACACGGTGTTCCGCAACGAGAAAAACCTGTTCCGCGCGATAGTGACGGGAGACGGCGGCTACGACGTGACCATCTCCGCCGGCGAGGAGAACTTTGAGCGGTCGATGCTCGAGGTCTGCCCCGAATCGGAAAAGAGTCTCAAAAAGCTGAAAAAGCTGATCAAAAAATCCGCCGACGCGATAAAATACAACGACTCCAAGGGGGGAAAGCCCAACCGTCTCGTCATGATGATGAAATACGGCGCTTTCCTCATTTCGGCGTCCAGTTCGCTCGACGACGTGCTGCGCTCGCTCGGCTTCTCGCTCCGCGCGCGCTCCATCCTCGAGACCTACTGGAGCTATCTCGGCGTTCCCGCCGACGAGCTGAACGCATTCCACTATTTTGAGATGCTCAGGGGCTACATCAACGGCGGCGCAGGCATACCCGAGAACAAATCATACGGCATTTCCCTCTCGCTCGCCGAGGCGGTGCTGAAACGCGGGGGGACGATACGCTATAACGCAGAGGTCACGCACTTTATTTACGACGAGAACAAACGCGCCGTCGGTGTCGCCGTCGGCGGGGACGAATATTACGCGAAAGAGATAGTGTCGAACGTCATACCGCACAACGTGCTCGGCATGTCGGGCGGCAAAAACGTCCCCGAAAGGGACAAAAAACTGCTAAACGCGCGAAAGTTCGGCATGTCCTTCATCTGCATATACCTGGGGCTCGACGAGACGGCCGAAAAGCTCGGGATAAACGACTACTCGGTCTTTATCGCCCGCAAGGCGTCGTCGAGAAGCCAGTATCGCGACGCCTCCGACATGGGGATGTACGCTGTCAACTGCCTGAGCACCGCCATCCCTGCGGCGACGCCCGAGGGGACCTGCTCGCTGTTCTTCTCAATCCCCGTGATACGCGACACGGTCACGAAAAACGTCACCCCGGAGGGCTACAAGAAATTCAAATCCGACGTCGCGGCGAAATATATAGAGGACTATGAGAAGGTCGTCGGAGTTCAGATAAAAGAGCACATAGAGGAGATCTCGGTCGCCACCCCCGCGACCTTCGCGAGATATTTCGGCTCGCCGAACGGGACGGCCTACGGCTACGAGCTCTCGGGCTGGGACGGGCTAATCGCCCGTATCCTCAGCAAGGGGAGCGAGCTCAACATAGACGGCCTCACCTTCTGCGGCGGACACTCGGCGTCCGGCGACGGCTTCGGAGTCGCGTACACCTCGGGCATCGAGGCCGCCGGAAAAGTCATCGAAAAACTGAAGGGAGAGAACGGAAATGGGTGAAAAAAGAAAGCTCAGCATAGCGAATTTCCTTAAAATACTCCCGATACGCAACAAAAAGATCGACGCGGCCGCCTCCGACGAGCCGAAGCCCCTCGCCTCGTACAAGCCGAACCGGCTCGCGATGGTGCTGCACCCGGGGCGGCAGGCCCTTAAGGTCGCGGCGGTCACCGACGTCTCGGATGACGTCAGGCTCTATACCCTCGTGCCCGACCGCGAGGCGGGCACCGAGTCCCTCGCCCCCTTTGGCGCGGGCTCCTACGTCTCCGTCGAGATCGAGACCGACGGCTGCGTCTTCAGACGGCCGTACTCCATAACCTCCTCCCCGGGCGACGCCGTCCGGGGACGGTACGAGATTGCGGTCAGGGCCGTCCCCGACGGAAAAGTCTCGAAATACATACACGAAAACTGGGCGCCCGGCACGCGCGTGACGGCGTCCGAGCCGGCCGGGGAGTTCCAGTACGAGCCGCTACGCGACGCGCCGACCGTCATCTGCGTGGCCGGCGGCACGGGGATCACCCCCTTCCGCTCGATGATACGCGCGATACTCGAGGGCTCGGAGGACTTTCGCCTAACGCTCATATACGGCGCGAGGTACGAGAGCGATCTGCTTTTCCGCGACGAGCTCGAGGAGGCCGCGCGGCTCGACCCGCGCATACGCATCGTTTACGTCCTGAGCGACGAGGAGATCCCGGGACGCGAGCACGGCTACGTGACCGCCGAGATAATCCGCAGATACGCGCCCATCGCAGGGCCGTACTCGGTCTTCGTCTGCGGCCCGCAGGCGATGTACCGGCATCTCGGGAACGAGATACCCAAGCTCGGCCTGAGGCGGAAATACGTCAGATACGAGATGTTCGGGCAGATAAGCGACCCGGGGCTCGAGCCGGACTACGTAAAGCCCGAAAAAGAGATCTTCACCGTCACCGTGATACAGAACGGCGCGGAGAAAAAGATCCCCTGCCGCTTTGACGAATCGCTCCTCTCGGCGATGGAGCGGGCCGGGATACGCGCGCCGTCCCTCTGCCGGAGCGGCGAGTGCGGCTTCTGCCACTCAAAGCTGGTCTCGGGGAACTGCTATATCCCCGAAAGACAGGACCGCCGCCGCGAAGCGGACAGGATATACGGGTATATCCACCCGTGCTGCGCCTTCCCGCTCTCGGACGTCACCCTCGACGTCCCCGGCTGCCCGTCTTGATTCCTGCGCCGGTTTGTGATATAATTCCTGACGAAAACAATTCGATACAGCAACGGAGGACAAAAATATGATTCTTGACGAAAACGATCTGCGGGACGGACTCAAATTCATCGTCGGCACGTGGCAGGTCGACTACGTTGTAAACGCATTCTCAAACGATCTGTCGCACATACCCGCGGCGGAGTTCAAGAGCAGCGACGGACGGGATTTTTCCGTCATAACCTTTGAGTTTTTCGAGGACCACACGACGGTCCTGCGCGACGCCGCCTCCGGCAAAGAGGAGCGCGGAACGTGGGAGCAGACCGGCTGGGGGAGCTACAGATACACCCTCGGCGCCTTCATCGAGCTGCCCGAGGGCGCCTTCCGCGAGGCCGCCGAAAAGCTCGAGGTCATCGAGGGCTGCCTCGTTTTCAGCATCGGATTCCTCGCGATAGGTATGAAAAAGATCGCCGACGGCGTCGTCACCGAGCCCGAAAAGGAGCCCGATATCGGGGACATCGAAATGACCGCCGAGGACCTCGCCGCGACGGGGATCGTCGGCACCTACGGGGTCGCCAAGGCCTTTGCGATGGTGGACGGCAAATTCGGGCTGTTCTCCCGCGAGGACGTCGCCGCCGACCTCGAAAAGCGCAGGGCCGCCGGCGAGATCGACGACGAAGAGATCGACGACGCCCTCAGGGGCTTTGAACTCGTCACCGAGTTCACCGCCGATCACCGCGTCGTTTCCTGGATGAAGATACCGAAAAACGTCACCGAGGACATGATAAAAGCCGCGCAGGAGGCCGGAGAGATCGGCGAAGTGCGCGACGGGCGTTTCGCCGCCGGGTCCAAAGAGTGGAAATCCCTCGGCGGGAAATACTACTACGACTCCGGCGAGCACCGCGAGGTGTTCGGGGAGGTCAAATCCTCCTGGGACGAGCTGACCTTTGACGAAGACGGCCTGCTGTCCTTCGGCGAGATGATGAAGCTCCGCAGGATCTGAAATACAAAAAAGCCCCGCGAGGGGCTTTTTTTATTATGTAAAGAGTTTTTTTCTGAACTTTTTCTCGAATAAAACTTGTGCTTTATCAAGATCCATAACGAGGTTGGTTGTGTTCAATTGAGCATTTAATGTCGGCGGAAGTTCATCATAAATATATCTCAGCGCGTAAACATTGCCATTCTCTCCGCACGAATAAATCAGCTTATTGGCTCTCTTATCAATCTTGAATTGCTTCGGCTCGTTCTCCCATGCACGAAGAATCTTTTCCATCGCGTTTTTACTTACTGCCTTGTCTCCAAAATAGTCCGAAAAAGTTAATTTTGTCAGATATTCGGGGTGAGGTTCGCCGCACTCATCAAATATCTCGCGTATTGTATCTGAAGACAATTGAAAAACATCCGGGAAAAAGTCGTCTTCCGTTTTCATCGAATTTTCAAGTGAATCAATCTTTCCAAGCATAATACGAACATATTCACCAAAGAACGCCGTTGTTGCCGATTTCATGCTATCATTGATACGCTTTGAGTTCTTAGCACCATCTTCTTTATTGATTTTTGCGTCAATATGACAAGTTACCGCTCTTTTTGAAATATCCGAAGTTATAGAAGGCAGTTTATTTGTCGTGATAACTACGGCAGGATAGTTGATGAATTTTTCTGGAATCCCCCACTCATCATCCTTTATGATT
>JAGABQ010000013.1:0-5699 GCA_017614495.1 Clostridia bacterium | reverse complement strand
TTTTTCTTTTTGTGTCCTTGAAAACGGTGCTTTCATAATTCATCCTCCTGCGACACGATGTCATATTAAGTGCAATAACGGCAAATCCCGCATAACTCGTTGATTTTATTTTACTCATGTTTATCTTTTTTGTCAAGCAAAGTTTTGTATACCTGTATAACGTTGTCATTTTTCCGTTGCTCAGCATAAAAATCCCGGGGCGGCGCCCCGGGACACACGTCATTTTTCCTTACTCTTTGCTCTGAGATCCGTGAAGAAATCCGAAAGGATCCCGGCGCACTCGTCGGCAAGCACTCCGCCCTTGATCTCCGGACGGTGATTGTACGGCAGACTGCTCAGATCCGTGACCGAACCGAAGGATCCCGCCTTTGCGTCCGGCGCGCCGAACACGACCCGCACGATCCGCGAGTTGATGACGGCTCCCGCGCACATCGGGCAGGGCTCGAGCGTCACGTAGAGAGTGCAGCCCGGAAGCCGCCAGCCGCCGAGCCGCCGGCACGCCTCGTCGATACACAGCATCTCGGCGTGATGTAGGGCGTTTTTCGACCTCTCGCGCGTGTTGTGCGCCGACGCGATGATCTCGCCGTTTCTCACGATCACAGCACCTACGGGCGTCTCGCCCTCGTCCGCCGCGATCCGCGCCTCGCAAAGCGCCGCGCGCATATATTCTTCGTCCGTCATGATCTCAGTATCCTTAGCGAGTTGAGCACGGCGAGCAGCATGACCCCGACGTCGGCGAACACGGCGAGCCACATCGGGCAGAGCCCGAACGGCGAAAGCAGCGCGACGACCGCCTTGAATCCGAGCGCGAACACGATGTTCGCGGTTATTATCCTGCGGTTTTTCTTCGCTATGCCGATAACGACGGGGAGCTTTCGCAGGTCGTCGTCCATGATGACAACGTCCGCCGCCTCGATGGCAGCGTCCGAGCCGATCCCGCCCATCGCCACGCCGACGTCGGCGCGCGACAGCACCGGCGCGTCGTTTATGCCGTCGCCGACAAAGGCGACCGCCGTCTTTTTCGGTTTTTCGTCAAGCGCCTTTTCGAGCTCCGAGACCTTGTCTCCCGGGAGGAGCGCCGCGCGGTATTCATTCACCCCGACGTCCTTCGCGACATCGGCGGCTATCTCGTCGGTGTCTCCGGTCAGCATGACCGTGCGCCTGACGCCGCACGTGCCGAGCCCGCCGATCGCCTCTCTGGAGCCCTCCTTGACGCTGTCGGTCACGAGGATGTGACCCATATACTCGGCGATACAGTCGCAGAAAGGAGCGTCGTGATGCCCCGTATGATCTCCCGGCATTATCGCCACGTGGACCGTCGTGCCGTGGAGTGAGCATTCGTGCCACGACGCGTGGTATTTTTCCATAAGCTTTGAATTTCCGACGTAAACGACGCGCCCGTCGATGCACGCCTCGACGCCCATCCCGGGAAGCTCGTTGACAAAGCCGATCCTCGTCCCGTCGATCTCCTCGGGATACGCGAGCTTGAGCGAGGCAGATATCGGATGCGTCGAAAAGCTCTCGGCCATCACGGCGATCTCAAGCAGTTCCTTTTCGGAAACGTGCTCGGGGTGAACCGCCGTGACCCTGAAGCTCCCTTCGGTTATCGTACCGGTCTTGTCCATCATGACGGTGTCAAGACGGGCGAGCTGCTCCATATAATTCGACCCCTTGACGAGAACTCCCTTTTTGGACGCCGCTCCGAGCGAGGCGAAAAACGCCATCGGCACGGATATCACGATAGCGCACGGGCACGAAATAACGAGCAGGTTGAGCGCGTACAGCACCGATTCGCGCACCGGATTCCCGAATATAATCGGAATGCCGGCCGTGAGCACGGCGAGCGCAAGCACGACGGGAGTATAATATCTCGCAAATCTGGTGATGAAGCCCTCAGTCTTCGCTTTGCGGGACGAGGACTCCTCTATAAGCCGGATTATGCGGGCGGCCGTGCTGTCCTCATACGGCCTGTCGGAGACCACGGTTATCGCTCCGCTGACGTTCACCGTCCCCGAGACAACCCTGTCCCCCGGGCCCGCGTCGCGTGGGACAGACTCTCCCGTCAGGGCGACCGTGTTGATCGACGTACGGCCTTCGCTTATAACCCCGTCGACCGGTATCCTGTCGCCCGGTCTTATGACTACCATTTCGCCGACGGCGACCTCCTCGGGGGACACCGATACGGTCTGCCCGTCTCTTACGACGTTTGCGCGGTCGGGACGGATGTTCGTGATTTCGGCGACCGATTTGCGGGTCTTTCCGACGGCTATGCTTTCAAGCAGTTCGCCGATCTGGTAAAGCAGCATGACGATGACCGCCTCGTCGCATTCCCCCATCACGAAGGCGCCGACCGTCGCCACGGTCATGAGCAGGTTTTCGTCAAACACCTGCCCGTGAACGACGTTCACGGCGGCTTTTTTGAGGACCGGGAAGCCGACGATGAGATACGGGACGACGAAAATCGCCCTGACGATCCACTCGTTGAGCTTTTCCCCTAAAAGCTTTTCCGCAGCCATAGCGGCGGCGAGCAGTACCGCCGCCGCTATGATCATAAACAGCGATTTTTTCTGTTTTCTCGTCATTTTACGATGATGGTGCAGTCGGGCTCTATCTTGCGGCAGAGCTTGACCGCCTTTTTGAGTACGTCGTCGAAAACGTCGTCGTCGGCCTCGAGCGTCATTTTCTGCGTCATATACGAGACCGAGCAGTCCCTGACGCCCTTGATTTCCCTGATTCCGTTCTCCATTTTCGCCGCGCAGTTGGTGCAGTCGAGATCCTCGAGATCAAACGTCTTTTTCATTTCGGTTCCTCCGCTTTACTGTTCTTTTCCGACCGAGCAGGCGCTGCATTCTCCGGTACAGCGGCCGCCTTCAAAGCCCGGCACTACCTTGTCGATCCCGTGGCGCTTGTAATAATCAGAAACCGCCGCTTTTACCGCCTCCTCGGCGAGGACCGAACAGTGCACCTTTCCCGGCGGGAGCCCGTCGAGCGCCTCGACGACCGCCTTGTTGGTCAGCCCGAGCGCCTCGTCGACCGTGTGCCCCTTGATAAGCTCTGTGGCCATGGACGACGTCGCGATGGCGGCGCCGCACCCGAAGGTCTTGAACTTGACGTCAACTATGACGTCGTTTTCGATTTTGAGGTACATCCTCATGATGTCGCCGCAAACCGCGTTGCCGACCTCACCGACGCCGTCGGCGTCGGGTATCTCCCCCACGTTGCGGGGATTTGAGAAATGATCCATTACCTTTTCGCTGTATATCATGTCAATGCCTCCTTACGCATTATGCCCTGGCCGCGTCGTAAAGCGGGCTCATCTCGCGGAGCTTCGCAACGACCTCCGGCACCTTTTTAAGAATATAATCGACGTCCTCCTCGGTGTTTTCCTTCGAGAGGGAAATACGCAGAGAACCGTGCGCGAGCTCGACGGGAACTCCTATCGAGAGAAGAACGTGCGACGGCTCGAGCGAAGCCGACGAGCACGCGGAGCCGGTCGACGCCATGATGCCGTTCAGATCGAGCAGCAGCACGAGCGACTCTCCCTCTATGAACTCAAACGACATATTGAGGTTGCCGGGAAGTCGTTTTTCCATCGTCCCGTTTATACGGGAATGAGGGATCGCGGACAGCCCCTCGGCGAGGCGGTCGCGCATTTTTCTGACCCTTTCGCCCTCCGAAACCGATCCGACGGCGTCCTCGAGCGCCCTGGCGAGCCCGACTATGAAGGCGACGTTTTCGGTTCCTCCGCGGCGCCCCCTCTCCTGACCTCCGCCGTCTATCAGATTGGAAACCCTCGTTCCGGTCCTGATGTAAAGCGCTCCGACGCCCTTCGGCGCGTGGATCTTGTGTCCCGACAGGGAAAGCATGTCGACGCCGAGGTCTCTCACGTCAATCGGAACGTTCCCGACCGCTTGTACCGCGTCGGTGAAGAACGTCACTCCGTGTTTTTTGGCGACGGCCGCCATCTCCTTTATCGGCAGGATCGTACCTATCTCGTTGTTCGCGAACATGACGGCGCAGAGCGTCGTGTCTGGGCGTATCGCCGACTCGAGCTGCTCCGGGGTTATCATCCCGTCGACGTCGCACCTCAGGTAGGTGACGTCAAATCCCTCTTTTTTGAGCGAATCCATTGTGTGAAGGACGGCGTGGTGCTCGTAGCAGGTCGTGATTATGTGTTTGCCTTTCTTTGCGTTTGCGTGGGCGGCGCCCTTTATCGCCCAGTTGTCGGCCTCCGAGCCGCACGACGTGAAATATATCTCGCTCGCCTTCGCCCCGAGAAGCCCCGCTATTTTTTCGCGCGCCTCAAGAATGACCGCGGCGTTTTCGCGGCCAGCCCTGTAGAGACTCGACGGGTTGCCGAAGCTGTCTCTCAGATACGGCAGCATCGCGTTAAAAACAGATTCCGAAACTTTTGTCGTCGCCGAATTGTCGGCGTAAACGGTCCTTTTTATATCATCCATTGCGTTTGTTCCTTTCGGCGCCGGGCCGTTGTCCCGGCGCATATATTGTATACCTTTTTGGTATACTTTTCAAGTGCTTTTTGCCGAAAAATTATCCGAATTGTTTGCCATGTTTATACCAATATGTGCTTTTTACGCTTTGCATGATAATTGTTAACAATTTTGTGCAGATTTTTGAGTCCGAAAGTGATACAATTTATTATCGGAATGAAACAAAAACCGCGGACGGAGGACCCAGATGAACTGTCTTATGCTTGTAAATCCCGTTG
The DNA here is from genome assembly GCA_017614495.1 of Clostridia bacterium. GTDB lineage: Bacteria > Bacillota > Clostridia > Oscillospirales > CAG-272 > Colimorpha_A. The sequence continues at coordinate 970 of JAGABQ010000013.1, read as the reverse complement.
CCGGGATGATAAGGATAAAAACCGAGCTGTTCAACCTCATGAAGATATTCACCGACGCCGGCTATGAAACGACGGTCATGTTTACCAGAGCCGACGGGACGACCCCGGATCTTGTCGAAAAAGAGGCGCCGGGACGGGATCTCATCGTATGCTGCGGCGGCGACGGAACGCTGAACGAGGTCATCGGAGGCCTCATCAGACTTGAATATGAAAAAAGGCCGCCGCTGTTCTATTACGCCTGCGGCTCCACCAACGATTTCGCCACTACGCTGAAGCTCCCGAGAACGCCGAACGGAATAAAGCAGAGCATAGCCGCCGCCCGGACTATAAATCTCGACGTCGGGCTCATGAACGAAAGCAGAAATTTCAGTTATATCGCCGCCTTCGGCATTTTCACCAAAGCGTCTTATTCTCCCGATCACAAGACGAAAAACGCCATCGGGCACCTCGCGTACATACTCAAGGCCGCCGAGGAGCTCGGCAACCTCCGCGATTCGTATCACACCGTCATAGATTACGACGGCGGCAGGACAGAGGGCGACTACGCGATGGTCGCGGTCTCCAATTCTACGTCCGCGGGTGGAGTCCTCCGGCTGAAGGAAAACGAGGTCAGTCTCTCGGACGGCGTGCTTGAGCTTCTTCTGATAAAAGCCGTGCCGGACGCCGGCGCGACGATGGCGGTCGTCGACAAGCTCCTGAAACAGCAGTACGACGGCGACAGCGTCTCGCTCATACACACCTCCCGCGCGCACATCTCGTGCGACAAAAATCCGCCGTGGACCATCGACGGCGAATTCGGCGGCAACGTCGGGGAGGCCGAAATCAAGTGCCTCAAAGGCGCCGTGAAGCTCATCGTCCGCGCCTGAGCCGCAGAGAAGACATAATCGAACATCTCCGCCGCGCCGCGCTCTGCGGCGCGGCTTTTTGATTGCCCGGAGCCCTTTCGAGGGGTTTCCCTGGTTTGCCTTTT
>JAGABQ010000012.1:0-2644 GCA_017614495.1 Clostridia bacterium | reverse complement strand
TACAAACATCATCTTATATGATACCATAAAACGGCGTAAATATCAAGTGCCCTTTTTTGGCACTCTCCCGGCGGGGATTTGCAGCCGGCGCCGCGGTCTGACAAGCCGTAATGCGTGAAAGCGACGAAAAATCCCCTCCGCCTTTGTAAACAATCTGTTAATAATGCGGTTTTGCACTTGACAATCGCGAAAAAGCGGGTATAATTATGCGCGTAGGTTGGCACTCGAATGTCTCAAGTGCTAAAAATCACACAACGGAGGGAATAATTATGAAACTTAAACCGCTTGCCGACAGAGTAGTAGTTAAGTCGGTGGAGAGCGAAGAGACCACCAAGAGCGGCATCGTCCTCGCTGCCGCGTCAAAAGAGAAGCCGCAGATCGCGGAGGTCGTGGCGGTCGGTCCCGGCGGGCTCGTGGACGGCAAAGAGATCAAAATGACCGTCAAGGTCGGAGACAAAGTCATAACGAGCAAATACTCGGGGACAGAGGTCAAGATCGACGACGTCGAATACAATATAGTCAAGCAGAGCGACATCCTCGCGATCGTTGACTGACAGGAGGAATGAATCATGGCAAAGAAGATACTTTACGGCGAAGAGGCGAGAGCCGCGCTGCTCCGCGGCGTTGACAAGCTCGCCGACACGGTCAAGATAACGCTTGGTCCGAAAGGACGCAACGTCGTTCTCGACAAGAAATACGGCACCCCGATGGTCGTCAACGACGGCGTGACCATCGCGAAGGAGATAGAGCTCGAGGACAAGGCCGAGGATATGGGCGCTCAGCTCATCCGAGAGGTCGCGACAAAGACGAACGACAACGCCGGCGACGGCACCACGACGGCGACCGTCCTCGCTCAGGCGCTCGTTAAAGAGGGAATGAAGAACGTCACCGCCGGAGCCAACCCGATGATACTCCGCCGCGGCATCAGCAAGGCGGTTTCGACTGCGGTCGAAAAGCTCGTCGCCATCTCCAAGCCTGTCAACGGCTCCGAGGATATCGCCCGCGTAGGCACCATCTCGGCGAGCGACGAGGTCGTCGGCAAGCTCATAGCCGACGCGATGGAAAAGGTCTCCGCCGACGGCGTCATCACCGTCGAAGAGTCCAAGTCCGCCGACACCTACTGCGAGGTCGTCGAAGGAATGCAGTTCGACCGCGGATACGTTTCGCCCTACATGGTCACCGATACCGAAAAGATGGAGGCCGTCCTCGACGACGCCGTCATCCTCATCACCGACAAGAAGATCTCGAGCAATCAGGATCTTCTCCCCGTCCTCGAGCAGATCGTTCAGGCGGGCAAGAAGCTCCTCATCATCGCCGAGGACATCGAGGGCGAGGCTCTGACTACGATAGTCCTCAACAGACTGAGAGGGACCTTCGTATGCGTCGGCGTCAAGGCGCCGGGCTTCGGCGACAGACGCAAGGAAATGCTCCGCGACATAGCCATCCTCACGGGCGGCGAGGTCATCTCCTCCGAGCTCGGGCTCGAGCTCAAGGACGTTGAGCTCGGACAGCTCGGCCGCGCCAACAAGGTCAAGATCACGAAAGAAAACACCGTCATCGTCGACGGCAAGGGAGATCCCGAGGAGATCAAGGCGAGGGTCGCCCAGATCAGGTCGGCTATCGAGACCACTACCTCCGATTTCGACCGTGAAAAGCTCCAGGAGCGTCTCGCCAAGCTCGCGGGCGGCGTAGCCGTCATCAAGGTCGGCGCCGCTACCGAGACCGAAATGAAGGAAAAGAAGCTCCGCATCGAGGACGCTCTCAACGCGACCAAGGCCGCCGTTGAAGAGGGTATCGTCGCGGGCGGCGGCGTGGCTCTGCTCAACGTCATCCCCGAGGTCGAGAAGCTCATAGCGACGCTCGACGGCGACGAAAAGACGGGCGCCAGGATAGTGCGCAAGGCCCTCGAGTCTCCTATCCGTCAGATAGCCGAGAACTCCGGCCTCGACGGCTCGGTCATCGTCGACACCATCATGCGCAGCAGAAAGACGGGCTACGGCTTCAACTCCGCGACGGAGAAGTACGTCGATATGTTCGGCGCCGGCATCGTCGACCCGACGAAGGTCACGAGATCCGCGCTTGAAAACGCGGCGTCGGTCGCCTCGAGTATCCTCACGACCGAGGCGGTCGTCACCGAGATCAAGGAGCCCGCTCCGGCGGCCCCCGCCGGCGGCATGGGCGGCGGCATGGACGGAATGTATTGATTTCCGTAAATCGAAAAAATCAATCAGAAAGGACGGCGTCAGCCGTCCTTTCTGTGTGATGGCGTCTGCAAAATTATCTTAATGCTTGACAAAAATTGAAAAATCCGCTATAATGCACGCGGATATGATTAAGTCGTGTCAAAAGCCATACGAAGCCACAGAAAGAAAGGGGGAAAGAATATGAAAAGCAAAATTATAGTAATTATCGTCGTCTCGGTCGTTTTGCTTACGGCAACTCTGACCGCGATAGCCGCGTCTGGTGCGGATATTTTAGGACTATTACGCGGGAATACGACGGAAAACGGCGAGCCTGCAGTTGAAGGAGAACTTATGAAATCCATCCTCGGCACAGACGCTTATAAAACAAATTTTGACGATCTCACCCCTTATTCCTACGACTTTTTTTTGGTTCAGATCGTCAGGAAGCCGGCTGCCGGGAG
>JAGABQ010000002.1:0-3950 GCA_017614495.1 Clostridia bacterium | reverse complement strand
GTGGCGACCGCCTTGTAGTACACGAAGAGCACGTCCGCACCGGCGCCGTCTATCGTGCCCTCGGCGGAGGGGTTGTCCGGCGTGTAGCCGTCGACCGTCAGGGCGTTTATCAGATATTTTGCGCCGTTCGTCGCGTAAACCACGTATTCCTCGGTGACGTCGTCGCCGTTTTCATAGCAGTTCCTGACGCTTACGGGATAAAGTACAGAAAGATCCGTGTTCGTGAGTATCAGATCAAAAACAGACGTGACGGAATATACGAATTTGTTATCCTCGATCTCGAACGTCACGGGATCGAAAAGACCGTCCGACGACTTGCTGTACAAATGAGCCGTAAGATGCTTTACGCCGTCGGGGATCGGGAGACGGATCGTTGCGCTGCCGTCTATCCTGACCGGTGCGCCGTCGAGCGTCAGAGCGGGAGTATAGATCAGCCCGTATTCTCCCGAAGCGAGGAAAACGTCCGGCTCGAGAGTGTTTGACGAAAGCGATACGCTGAATGAATACGGTTCATCCTCCGAGCCGACGAGAACGATCTCGGCGCCTGAGGCCGGGTCGGTGAGCGTGACGTAACCGTCCACCCTGAAGGTTATGCCGTTTTCCTCCGCATAGTTCTGCGCTATGGACTCGGAGGCGCCCTTCATCAGGAAATTGTTCACGACCGCCCCGAGCGCGTTGTAGCCGAGCGCCTCGTCGCCGATGAACTCCACGGTATCGGGCACGTAAACCGAGCGTATACCCGTCCCCTTGAAGGCGCCGACCCCTATCTGCCTGAGCGACGAAGGGATGGAGAGCGAGGTTATCCCGCGGCAGTTTTCAAACGCCCCGTCCCCTATCTCGGCCAGACCCGAGGGGAGCGACACTGATCCGAGCCCTGTGCCGCTGAAAGCGTTTTTGCCTATCGTTTTGACCGAGCCCGGAAGACTGACGGACGTTATGTCCTTCATTCCGTCGAAAAACTCGGCGCCGACGTTCTTGACCCCGGTGAAGTTGACCGATCTTATGTAATCGTTATATAGCGCCCACGGCACGTCGTCGGTGCTTTCATAGTCCGGGCAGACGCCGCTGCCGCTCACGGTAAGCAGCCCCGCGGGGAGCTTTACGGACCATTTGAGACCTTCGCCGAACGTCCCGTCATCGGAGGAAACGTCTCCGGTCGATACGAACGAGAAACCGTTCAGCTCGGCGTACCGCTTGGCCTCGGACGGTGTCGGACCCTTTATCTCTATGACGAACTCCTGATATTTGGCGTACGCCACGGCGGAGGTGTCGTCGTTTGAGAAATAATAATATCCTATCGAATTGTCGGCGATCTCACGGACGTTTTTGGACAGCGTGATCGAGCGGAGCGACGGGCAGGACGAAAGGGCTCTTTCGCATATCTGCCTGACGGAATCAGTCAGTTTTACGGACGAAAGAGCGTCGCAGCCCTCGAAGACCCCGGTCGGAAGCGACGTTATCTTTGAAGAGAGCGCAACGGACGTGAAACCGTCGCAGTCGTAAAAGGCGAACTCGCCGATATGTGAAAGCCCCTCCACGATGTTCTGCGACGTCAGCGCGCGGCATCCCGCAAAGGACCTGTCGCCAACGACCGTCAGCGAGCCGCTCTCGAATTTCTGCAGAGATACGCAGCCCTCGAAGGACGACACGCCGGTGCGTTCGACCGCAGGGGAGTTTATGGTCGCAAGGTTTGCGCACCTGAAGAACGCCCTGTCGGGTATCTCGGCGAGTTTGTCGCCGAAAACGCAGTTATTTACGGCGGAACCCTCGAAAGAGGAAACGCCTAAACGCGATACGGAACCGAAGATGACGGTTTCAAGGGCTCCGCAGCCCCTGAACGCCCCGTCTCCGACGGACGTCACCCCGGTCGAGGATATTTCGGTCAGCGCCGCGCATCCGGAAAACGCGCCGGCGCCGATAGTTGAGACTGTCTGCCCGAGCGAAACCGACGTAATGCCGTTTTCAGCGCCGAACGCGCGGTCACCGACGGAGGTCACGCCGTTTTCAATGACAAGGGAGGATATGACGAAACCGTCTTTTTCGGAATAATATTCAGCCCACGGCGCCTGCGCGCCGTCGGAATAGGAAGGTATCGAGCCGCTCCCGCTCAGGGTGAGGACTCCCTCCTCGGATATTATCCAGTGCACGTCTCCGGCGTCGCCCTCCGGGAGGACGACCTTTGAGGCGGGGAAATCAAATCCGTTCTCCGCCGCCCAGGTCTCGGCGTACGATCCGACGCTGCCGATGACGGTCGGCTCGCAGGTCTTCGTGTATATTTCGTCAACAAGACTGTAGCCGAAAGCGTGCTCGCCTATCGAAACGACACTGTCCGGCAGGGTTATCTCATTGAGCGTGAAATTCAGAAAAGCGTCGGCGGAGACTGACGTCACGCCTTCGTTTATGACAACCGAGGTTATACTGTCGAACATCTCGGCCCAGGGAGCGCCCTCCTCGGGCAGGGTCATCCCGCCCTCTCCCGACAGCGAAAGGATTCCGTCCTCGACGGTATATGTGAGATTTTCGCCGCACTGGAAGGTCTCCGGCAGATCCTGTTCCTCCTCCTCCGCGTTCACGGCAAAAAAGAGCACGGAAAAAACGGCGAGCGCGGCAACGACAGCCGCGATCGCGCGGGTTATACGACCGATTTTTTTACGTGACGGAACATCGAAAAACGACATATGCCACTCCCCCGTATAAATTGCAGGGGAAATTATATCACTACGCGCGCGGTTTGTCAACTGCCGCGTGTGAACCGGCGGTAAAAGGGCGGTAAAATAAACGTAAATGCGTTAGACAAGAGTCAAAAACTTTTTTCGGCGCGGGGCTTCCGGTCTATACAAACCGGGAAAAGTGTGATATAATATTATGGACTATAGAAATCGGCGTCCGCGCTTTCGGCGGACGCGCCGCAGGACATGGATCGCAGGAACAAGTATAACGACAACAAAGGAAATACCGGCGGCAGAGGCGCTGAGCGCGAAGGCCGCTTCCGGAATGAAGAAAAAGAGCGCGGCGACACCCTCGTCATCGGAAGGAACGCCGTCATCGAGCTCCTCAAAAGCGGAAGGGACGTAAACAAGATCTACGTCAGGCGCGGGGAGATGACGGGCTCGCTCACCGTTATCATGGCGGAGGCGGCAAACCGGAAAATACCGGTTTCGGAGGTCGAAACCGCAAAGCTCGATAAAATGTCGGGCGGCGCCGCTCATCAGGGCGTGATAGCGTCCGCGGCGGTAAAGAACTATTCGACGGTGGACGACATCCTATCCCTCGCCGACGAAAGAGGAGAAAAACCGCTCATCCTCATGCTCGACGGGGTCGAAGATCCCCAGAATCTCGGGGCCTTGATAAGGTCCGCCGAGTGTACCGGGGCTCACGGTGTGATAATACCGAAGCACGGCGCCGTGGGGCTGACGTTCTCGGTCGGCAAGGCGTCTGCCGGAGCCGTCGAATACGTCCCCGTAGCGATGGTGGCAAACCTCGCGCGGACGGTGGACGAGCTCAAGGAACTCGGGCTGTGGATATTCGCGGCGGAGGCCGGCGGAGAAGACGTGTACAGCGCCGACTTTGACTGCCCGGCCGTGCTGATCCTCGGCAGTGAGGGCTTCGGAGTTTCACGCCTGCTGAGAGAAAAAAGCGATTTTACGGTCTCCATTCCGATGTACGGAAACATCAATTCAATGAACGTGACGGCCGCCGGAGCCGTGATACTGTGCGAGGCGGCGAAACAAAGACATACAAAATCAGACGGGAGCACAAGCAATGGCTGAGAAAAAAAACGAACGGCTGTCTGCCGACGAGCTGCTCAGACGGCTCAAGGAGAATATCGGGGAGGACGCCCCGGATGAGGGCGCATCCGCGAAGAAATACAAGTTCACGCGTGCCAAAAAGGAAATGACCGACACCCTCGAACAGCCCCTGTCCGACTATTCGTACGAGAGCCCGGTGCC
>JAGABQ010000078.1:0-7369 GCA_017614495.1 Clostridia bacterium | reverse complement strand
GAGGGATTGTCCGCGCTTTTGCACCCTTTTACCGCCCGCGCGCCGGCGCGCTCACGCGCGCTCACGCGCGTCTCGGTACTTTCTTTTTTACTTTCTCTTTTTCTTTCTTTTATTCTTGAACGTAAATTTTGCGAGGCAGCCTCGCAATTTTTTCCGGGCAGCATGGAATTTTTTTCTACTCTGCCCGGAAAATTTTTCCCCTTGCCGGAAATTTTTTCCGGTTTTCAAGGAAAATTTTTCCCTGTCTTTACGGAAAATTTTTCCCTATATGGGAACTCTGTTCCATATCTTTTTCAAAAAAAACCCTTACGGTCTGAACGGCCGTAAGGGGTTTTAATAAAAATCGTATCCCGGACTTATCGGGGATCGGCCTCCGGGTTGTCGAGGGAATAGTACGTCAGGTCCCTCTCGACGCCGAGGTAGGTCAGCTCCTTTTCGGAAAAACGGCAGAAGGTCATGCCGCATTTTTCCATCACACGGCGCGACGCTTCGTTCCCCGTGAAAAACGAGGCGTAAACCGTCCTCAGCCCTCTCTCCCCGAACAGATAGCGGATGAACCGCCTCACAGCCTCCGTGGCGTAGCCGGCGTTCCAGTACCGCGAGCCGAGGCCGTAGCCGATCTCGCACGACTCCGCCGTGTCGTCGAAGAAAGTCAGTATCCCGATGAGCCGCCCCGTCTCCCTGAGACGGATCGCGAAGATGCGCGCGTTCCCGGGATACGCCGAGAAATCGAACTCATCGAGGGTCTCGGCGTAACGGCATATAAAGGTTTCGAGCACCTTTTTGTCGTGAGATATGTTTGTGAAATAGTCCTCTTTGTCGGACTCTCTCACGCGGTCGATGATCAGCCTTTCGGTCTCCATGCGCAGCGAGGCGTCCGGTATCTTGACCGCCACGCGGTCGTTTCCCGAATAATCCTTCGTGACGGTATAGCCCATGCCCCTGAGCGCGTCGCCCTCGTCGTATCCTATCTCGAAAACGAGCGCGCCGCCGGGTCTGAGACGGCGGGGGAGAACAGCGTCGAACCTGCGGTAGAACGCCAGCCCGTCGGGGCCGCCGTCAAGGGCGAGGCGCGGCTCGCGCCTTACCTCCTCGGAAAGCCCGTTTATGACCTCCGTCGGGATGTACGGCGGATTTGCGGCTATGACGTCAAAATATCCCGCCGGCTCCTCTTTCATGAGATCGGCGCGGACAAAGCGTATCCGCCCGCTCACGCCGTTTTTTTCGGCGTTCCTTTCGGCGATCTCAAGGGCCTTTTCCGACACGTCGTAAGCGACGGCCGTGAGGTCCGGCCTCATGACGAGCGCCGAGACCGCAACGCAGCCGCTCCCCGTGCAGAGATCGGCGAACACGCCGTTTTCGGGGCAGAGCGACACGAGCTTTTCGACGAGATGCTCGGTCTCCGGCCTCGGGATGAGACAGTCCGGTCCGACCTCGTAGGTCTCGTTCATGAAATACCATTCGCCGAGGACGTAGCCGAGCGGCTCGCCCCCCGCAACCCTGCGCGCGGCGGCGTCAAGCTCGTCTCCCGAGAACTTTTCGCGCAGGAGAGAGAGCTCCCTGCCGCCGAGGCCGTAGAGGTCCATTGTTATTTCTTCTTGCCCTGGTTGGCGACCGCCTGCATCTTCGCGTTTATCGCGTCCTGGTCGCCGAGATAGTAGTGGCGCACGGTGTTGAAGTTCTCGTCGAACTCGTAAACGAGCGGCACGCCCGTCGGGATGTTGACGCCTATTATGTCCTCGCTGCTGATATTGTCAAAATACTTGACGAGGGCGCGGAGGGAGTTGCCGTGGGCGGCGATGATGACGCGCTTGCCGGCGAGCATATCCTTCTTTATGACGTCCTCAAAGTACGGCACCACGCGCTCGATGGTCGTCTCGAGACTCTCGTTTGCCGGGAGGAGCGACGGGTCGACGTCGCGGAACATGTCCTGTTTCGACGCGCTGCGCTCGTCGTCGGGATCGAGCGCCGGCGGCTTGACGTCAAATGAACGGCGCCAGATCTTGACCTGTTCCTCGCCGTATTTTTCGGCCGTCTCGGCCTTGTTGAGCCCCTGGAGAGCGCCGTAATGCCTCTCGTTGAGCTTCCAGCTCTTTATGACGGGGAGCCACGCCCTGTCCATCTCGTCGAGCGCGATGTTGAGGGTGTGTATCGCCCTCTTGAGATACGATGTGTAGCACACGTCAAAGTCGTAGCCCTCTTTCTTCATGACGGCTCCCGCCGCCTTCGCCTCTTCGCGTCCCTTGTCGCTCAGCTCGACGTCCGTCCAGCCGGTGAAGAGATTGAGCTTGTTCCATTCGCTTTCGCCGTGTCTTAAAAGTACGAGTTTCATATTGTTCCGTCCTTTTCCGCTTGATTTTTTTGCCCCATAATGATACCACTTCCGGGCGTTTTTGTCAATCCGGCGGAGGTGCGGAACGGCAAATAAAATGATAAATAATTTGTCCGCCCGCATCTCTTGACACCGCCCCGCGCGGGTGATATAATGTTTTCGCAATAACCTTTCGAGGGGTAGACATGGACACTAAAAAGATAAACAAAGGCAACGTCAGAATGATAGCTCACCGCGGGCTCTCGGGAATTGAGCCCGAGAACACCGTCGCCGCCTTCGTCGCGGCGGGCAACCGCTCGTATTTCGGCATCGAGACCGACGTCCACGTGACGGGCGACGGGAAATACGTCATCCTCCACGACGACTGGACGGGGCGCGTCTTCTGCAAAAACATAAACGTCGAAACGAGCACCTTCGACGAGCTGAGATCCCTCACACTCAGCGAGGGCTACGGCGGCGCGTTCCGCTCCGACTGCAAAATACCGGAGCTCTCCGAGTACATAGCGGCCTGCAAGAGATACGGCAAAAAGGCGGTCCTCGAGCTCAAACTCCCGATGGCAAAAGAGCACGTCGTCGGGATCTGCGACGTTGTGAAGGAATGCGGCTATTTTGACGACACGATATTCATTTCGTTCTATCCGGAAAATCTCATCCGTCTCCGCGAGCTGTATCCCGATCAGCCGGCGCAGTTCCTCGCGGGGCAGCTCTACGACAATCTTCTTGAAAAACTCGCGGAGATGCGCGTAGATCTCGATATCGCCTACACCTTCCTCACCGAGGAGATGGTGAAGGCGTACCACGACAGGGGGCTCAAGGTCAACTGCTGGACGGTGGACAACCCGGCGGACGCCGAGCGCCTCGCGAGCTGGGGCGTCGACTTCATCACGACGGACATACTCGAATAAAAGCATCATCCGAAGCCGGCGGCACCCCGCCGGCTTTTTTTGCGAAGGCGTACGGCTCGCTAACGATATTTCGCTTTATTAAAGCAAAGCTGAACTCTGTCTTGCCTTCCCCTTGGAGGGGAAGGTGTCGGCGGAGCCGACGGATGAGGTGTTAGCGAACGCATAAAACTGTTGAACGGCTTAAAGCGATTGTTTCCACCTCATCAGTCCCTGTGGGACAGCTTCTCCTCAAGGAGAAGCCAAGAGTTCGTCCAGTTTTATGCGTTTCAAACAGGGATCGCCAACCTAAACCTTGCCTTCCCCTTGGAGGGGAAGGTGTCGGCGGAGCCGACGGATGAGGTGTTAGCGAACGCATAAAACTGTCGAACGGCTTAAAGCGATTTTTTCCACCTCATCAGTCCCTACGGGACGGCTTCCCCTCGAGGGGAAGCCAAGAGGTTGGCCGTCGCCCTTCAATCCCCGCCTCATTTGCAACTTTCGTGCGATTTTCGTGCGACAAACGTGCGATAAAGGTGAGATGCGTTTTTCGGCCGGACGCGGTATAATTATTCCGTGACCGCGGCGGCGCCTTGATTTTTTTTGCGGGAAATGGTATAATACCGCCCGACATTCATAAGGAACGGACTGATCGATCAATGAAAAAAATTCTGTCTTTGATACTCGCGGCGGTTCTGCTGACGCTCGCCGTCTCGTGCGTGCCGGCGTCTCAGCCGGCCGACACCGGAACGGGAACGAACCCCGCGCCGGAAACCTCCTCCCCGCCCTCCCCGGGCACTGAGACCGACACCGGGCCGCAGACCGACGCGACCGAGCCGGTCACGGAACACGTTCACGGCTACTGCTTTGAACTGTACTACGACGAGGAAGGACACTATGACGTATGCTTATACTGTGGGGAGTCCACCGAAAAAACGCCGCACGAGTTCGGCGAATGGATAACCATATCCGAGCCCACCGAGGAGTCTGAGGGGCTCCGCGAGCGGGTCTGCACGATATGTCACTACCGCGAGACCACGACGGTCGAAAAGCTCGAGCACGTCCACATCTGGAGCGAGACGCTGACCGCCGACAAAACGGATCACTGGCACGTTTGTACCGGCTGCGGAGAGGCAGACGCCAAACAGAAGCACACCTTCGGCGAGTGGACGGTCACGAAAGCCGCCACCACCGAGTCAAAAGGAACGAAGGAAAGAAGCTGCGCCGTCTGCGGCTTCACCGTCACGGAGGATATACCCATGCTCGAAAAACTTGAAATACCGGAAAACGTCGCCAAGGTCATCGTCATATCGGGACAGTCGAACGCCGTCGGATACTCATACAGCGGCTTCCTCGACAAGGATTATTTTGACGAGTTCCCGGCCGAGCGCCGCGAAAAGGCCTACTCCGGCTACCCGAACGTCCTCATAAGATACAGCAACAATCCCCTCGACGCGAACCAGGGGACGTGCTCCAACTCCGAGTTCGAGCCCGTGAAGATCGGGATGGGCTCAAAGATCCCCGACCCGTTCTACTATCAGGAGGCCTGGGGCGAGCCGATAGGCCCCGAGGTCGGCATCGCAGAATACCTCAGCGAGAAATATCCCGACGAGACCTTTTACATCATAAAATGCGCGACGAGCGGCTCCAACCTCTCGTGGCGGTGGAACCCGACGCGCCGCGGCGACCTCTACGACAACATGATAGAGTTTGTCGGCGGGGTGCTCGGCGGCCTGAAGGCGCAGGGCATGAAGCCCGAGATCATCTCCTTCTGCTGGATGCAGGGAGAGTCCGACGCGCAGGAAAAATACGTCGGATACATAAATCTCTTTGAGGTCTTCATCGAAAAGATCAAGCTTGACCTCGCCGAATATATGCCCGCGAACGGGATGTCCGTCGCAGACGGGGGGATCATGTCGTTCTGGCAGAACCTCGGCCTCCCGCGCCTCGACATGAACCGTGAAAAGGAGGAGTTCGCCGCCCAGTCCTCAAAGAACTTCTTCATCGAGACGATCTCGTGGAGCAGAGACGTTGAACGGACGGCGTCCGGCAGGGGACACTTCGACTCGTACTCGATGATCGTCCTCGGACGCAAGTTCGGCGACTGCGTTTCGAAGGCGCTGCTCGACTACGGCAATCCCACCGTCCTCAGCTGAATGAATAAAATTATCCCGCGGGCCGCGCGCCCGCGGGATTTTTTGTGTTTTGATGCCCGCCTTTTTTCATTTCATGATTGATTTTAAGCGGGGAAAATGTTATAATATGTTAACAAATCAGCCGCAGGTCTGGGGCGGTCCAAAATAAAAAACGGAGGGAAACGCCGAATCAGACGGCGGCGTTTCGAAGAAAAATGAAAAGGTTGACCAAGAAGCAGATGATCATATTTGCGATAGGCCAGCTCGGATGGTCCATCCTCAGCGGGATCATCAACGCGTGGTTCGTCACGTTCTATCTGCCTACTCAGGGCGACATCGATAGCGGAGCGACTCAGTTCATAAAGCCCGGTCTCGTCGTCCTCGGCTTCCTCACGATACTCGGCCTCATAACGGCGCTCAGCCGTATATTCGACGCCGTCACCGACCCGCTCATCGCCAGCATGAGCGACAGGAGCAAAAACAGGCGCGGCCGCCGCATCCCGTTCATGCAGTACGCGGCGATCCCGCTCTCGGTCGTCACCGTTCTGCTGTTCTGCGCGCCCGTCGAGGCGATAAGCGGCTGGAACGTCGCGTGGATCTCGGTCTTCATCGTCCTCTTCTATCTCTTTATGACGATGTACTGCACGCCGTATAACGCGCTCATCTCGGAATTCGGCAAGACCCAGGACGACAGGATGTTCATCTCGACGTCCATCTCCCTCACCTTCTTCGCCGGCACCCTCCTCGCCTACACGCCCTTCATCTTCTCGGGTATGTTCCGCGAATCGCTCGGCTTCGGATGGAGCTATCGCGTCTGCTTCATAGTTCTGGCGGTCATTTCCTGCGTATGCATGCTCCTCCCGACCTTCCTCATCAAAGAGAAGGAATTCGTCGACACCAAGCCGTCGGAGTCCAATATGTTCCGCTCGCTCGTTTCGACCTTCAAAAACAGGGATTTCCGCGTTTTCGTCGGCTCGGACATAATGTACTGGATAGGCCTCACCCTTTTCCAGACGGGGCTGCCCTTCTTCGTCAAGGTCTCGATGGCGCTCGACGAGAGCTACACGATGATATTCATGGGCGGAATGACCGTCCTCTCGGCTGTCTTTTATCCCTTCGTTTCCGGGCTCGTCAGGAAGTTCGGTAAGAAAAAGCTCACGATCTGCGGCTTCTTCGGGCTCGCGCTCGCCTATCTCATCACGGCGATGATAGGTATAATCCCTCTGCCGGGGATCGTCTTCGGCGTGCTCATATGCGTAATCGCCGCCTTCCCGATGGCTCTCCTCGGCATAATACCCCAGTCGATAGTCGCCGACGTCGCGGAGGCGGACGGCAAAATGACGGGCGAGAACCGCGAGGGCATGTTCTTCGCGGCGCGCACCTTCGCGATGAAATGGGGCCAGTCGATAGCCATGCTCGTCTTCACCTCCCTCGCGATAATCGGCACGACGCAGAACGCGGCGTCCAACGAGATAACCGCCTCGGCGCTCGGGCTTAAAATTGTCGCCTTCGCGGCCGTCGCCTTCTGCGTGGCGGGGGCGCTCATCCTCATGCTCTACAACGAGAAGAAGGTCATGGCGACGATAGGCAGCAAACCCGAAGACAAGCCGGAAAACGGATAATGAACTGTGATTTCAGACTTACGTTCGAGTCGGACGGCGCGGAGCGCGTGCTCACCGCCCCGACGGACGCGGGCGGTCTGTCCCTCGCCGTCACGGACGACGGCGAGCGGCGCCGCGTCGTCGTGAAAGCCTCCTCTCCCGCGAAGCTCAAGGCGTATTCCGAGACCGGGCACGACTTTTTCACAAAGCTCTCGCCGGCCGACCCCGACCCCAGGGGCGATCTGTACTTCGTTAACGGATACCAGTCCTGGACGGACACGCGGGAGTTCTACGGCGACGCGCGCGAACGCGACGTGACACGGCTCCCAGGCGTCCTCGTGCGCAACTTCGCCTTCGACCGCTACGGCGACGCGACGTTCTACAAGTACAGCAGGCGCGTCCTGCACGTATACGACGTTT
>JAGABQ010000077.1:0-5804 GCA_017614495.1 Clostridia bacterium | reverse complement strand
GATCTTTTTACACAGAAGGTGTGTACCGTCACGTTCTCCGGGCGGATAGACGCCGTCTTTTCGAGCGTTTCGCGGAAAAGTTCCCTTCCCGACCCCGGAAGCCCGGCGATCAGGTCGGTGTTGACCGTAGTAAATCCCGCCTCCCTCGCCTCGTAAAAGGCGCGGTAAAAATCATCGACGGAATGCCTGCGCCCGATGACGCGCAGAACGTCGTCGTTCAGTATCTGGGGATTGACGCTCGTCCTTCCGACGCCGTGAGCGCGCATCACCGCAAACTTTTCCGCGTTGACGGTGTCGGGTCTGCCCGCCTCGACGGTTATCTCGCAGACGGGGTCTGCCGACGTCGCTGCGTTCACCGCCGAGAGCAGTCTGTCAAGCTGACCGGCGCTGAGCACCGTCGGCGTTCCTCCCCCGATATAGACCGATATTATCTTTTTGCCGTTTGCGTGGGCCGCATCCGCCTTGCGCTTTATCTCGGGAATGAGAGCGTCGAGATATTCGGGTATGAGAGAGAGATGTCTCGGGGTCGAATACGATACGAACGAGCAGTAGGCGCATCGCGTCGGGCAGAAAGGGATAGAGACGTAAAGAGAACAGGTGTCCTCAGTCGCCGCCTTGCGTATTTCCTTCTGTGCGGCGCAGACCTCGGTCAGAAGCCCCGCCTTTTCATCCGTAAGGAGATAATCTTCCGTCAGTATTTTTTCGGCGTCGCCCGCGGAAAAGCCCGATTCATATAGAGAAAACGGTATCTTCGTCGGCCTGACGCCCGACAGCACGCCCCAGGGCGGTCTTTTCCCTGTAAGCTTTACGCCCGCCTCGAAAAAAGCCCTGCCGACGGCGAGCTTGACGTCCCTGCGGCCGTTTCCCGCCGCCTCTCCCGTCCCGTGAGCGCGCCTGTCCCCGTCCTTCAGCAATACGGACGAGAGGACCGCGCCGTCCTTTTCGGATATCGTGACGTCGGCTTCCCGGGCGGAGCCGTCGCCGTCGCCGAGCGGGAATCTCTCCCCCGGGAAGAAAATCAGACTTAGATTTTCGCAGAAGGTCAGGCAGTCGCCGCCTTCTATTTTTATCTTCATCGTTTACCCTTTTTGAGGTCTGCCGAGTCTATCACTATCGTGACGGGGCCCTCGTTTTCTATCGATACCGCCATGTCGGCGCCGAAGACGCCCTTGCCGACCCTGTATCCGTACGATGCGAGGTCGCGGCAGAAGAAATCGTAAAGCTGCTCGGCGAGCTCCGGCGCCTCGGCGCCGAAGAACGACGGTCTGTTGCCGTGAGAACAATCGGCGCAGAGGGTGAAATTTGATATCACGAGCATCTCGCCGCCGACGTCGGCGGCCGAAAGATTCATCTTGCCGTCCGGGTCGCGGAAAACCCTCAGCCCGGCAATCTTTTTCGAAAGGATCTTTGCGTCGTCTTCACAGTCGCCCTTTTCAGCGCCGAGAAGGATGAGAAATCCCCTTCCGATAATCGAAACGGGCTCGCCTCCGACCGATACCGAGGCAGAGGTCACCCTCTGTATCACTGCTTTCATACCGGGCCTCCCCTTGAAACGTGTTCCACGTTCTGGATAGACCTCAGACGCGAAACTATCGAATTGAAATGGTCGAGACTCTTGCAGGCGACGAGCAGCTCGATCACTGTATAGTCTCCCTTGCTGTGGCTGGTAATGCCGAGCAGCGAGACCTTCATATCGGCCAGCGCCATCGTGATATCGGCGAGCAGACGTATGTCGTTCACCGCCTCTATCCTTATCTGTGCCTCAAATCTGTCGTGAGAGCCGGGATGCATCGGCTCCCACTCAACGTCAACCCAGCGGTCTCTCTTTTCCGGGGAACGCATTCCGCTCTTGACGTTCTTACAGTCTTTTTTGTGCACGGATATCCCGTGGCCCATGGATATAAAGCCGACGATCGGATCTCCCGGCAGAGGATTGCAGCACTTGGCGAATTTCACGGTGAGTCCGTCGACTCCGTCGACGATGACTCCTCCCGTCGTGCCCTTGTTCTTTACCGTTTTGATGAGATCTACCGAGTCGATGACCGGCTCGTCGGTTTTTACTACCCTGTCAAACTCGTCCTTGATCCTGACGGAAAGCTTGGAGAGCAAAACACCGCCGTAGCCGATCGTGTTGTACAGATCGTCCACGTCGCTTATCCCGAGCCGGCGACCGACGTTCAGGAGTATCTCGCTCCTCTGTTCGTCGGTACATGGAACGCCGATCCGTCGGAATTCGCGGTCGACCTCGGCACGTCCGACGACTATGTTCTCTGCGCGCATTTCGCGCTTGAACCACTGGCGGATCTTTGTCTTCGCCTCGCTCGTCGTGGCGATCTTCATCCAGTCGCGGGACGGCCCTCGCGAGGACGGTGACGTGATAATCTCGACTATCTCCCCGTTCTGCGGGCATCTGTCGATCGGTACGATGGTGCCGTTTATCTTGGCGCCTATCATCTTGTTGCCGACCTCGGAGTGTATCGCGTAGGCGAAGTCTATCACCGTCGCCCCCTGCGGGAGAGTGATGATGTCCCCCTTTGGGGTGAAGACGAAGACCTCGTCGTGCATTATGTCGATCTTGAGCGCCTGCATGAACTCATCGATGTCGCGGGTCTCGTCCTCGGTCTCGATGAGCTTGGCTATCCAGCTGAGCTTGCGGTCGACCTCCTCCTTCGATTCCTCTCCGGATTTGTATTTCCAGTGAGCCGCGACGCCGTATTCGGCTATGCGGTGCATCTCCCAGGTGCGTATCAGCACCTCGAAGGGGATGCCGTCGCGCCCGATGACGGTGGTGTGGAGCGAACGGTACATATTCGGCTTGGGGGTGGAAATGTAGTCCTTGAATCTGCCGGGGACCATCGGGAAGAGCTCGTGGATGAGCCCCAGCACGACGTAGCACTCCTCCTCCGTGTCGACGATGACCCTCAGGGCGTAAAAGTCGAATATCTCCGAAAAGCTCTTGTTCTGGAGATACATTTTGCGGTATATGCTGTATACCGACTTGACGCGCCCCTCAAGGGTGAACTTGATTCCCGCCGCCGTGAGCTTGTCGGCGGTGCGGCGGCGTGCCTCTTCTATGAAATCACGGCTCTCGCCGTATCGCTTTTCAATATTGTCGTTTATTTCGTCATATCCGACGGGATCGAGGTATCTGAGCGATAGATTCTCGAGCTCCTGCTTCATTTTCTGCATACCCAGACGGTGCGCGAGAGGGGCGAAGACCTGCATGGTCTCGAGCGAGGTCATTCTCCGCTTCTCGTCGCTCTTTGCGTCGAGAGTGCGCATATTGTGGAGCCGGTCGCAGAGCTTGATGAAAATCACCCTGACGTCCTTGCCCATCGCGAGGAACATCTTGCGCAGATTTTCGAGATGCTGCTCCTCTTTGTCCTCGAACGGGATCTGGACCATTTTGGTCAGCCCGTCCACGAGCTGGCCGACGTCCTCGCCGAACTCGCGTGATATCGTCTTTATGTCGGTCCTGTTCCCGCAGTCCTCGACCGTATCGTGCAGAAGCGCGGCAACGATCGAGTCTGTGTCGAGCTCGAGGCCCGCGACGATCTCAGCGACGGCGACGGGGTGGGAAATATAGTCCTCCCCCGTTGCCCTTTTCTGCCCGGAATGCAGTTCCTTCGCGTACAGATAGGCCTTTTTTATTTTTTCGAGGTCATAGTGCTTCCCCGTGCTCGACAGCACGGTGAGCAGTTTTTCTATATCCCCGTATCTCTCGTCTTTTCGCGGGAGTTCTTCAGCGTTTTGTAGAGACATGTTTTTTCGAGATCGACCTTGCCTTCTGTTTCGTTTACCGATACCCTGAGCGTTTCAAATCCCGGGAAACCGTCGGGGGTCTCCGAGACGTTGACGATTCCCGCCTCGCCGAGGATATCGGCGACGAGACGGAGTTTTACGTAATTATCAATGCCGCATGCCCTGCCGATCACGGAAAAGGAAGTTTCCTCCCCGCCGAGCGACCTGAAAAATCTGTAAACCGCGGCAAAATCCTGACGCGAGGGCATCTCGGCGTCTTCGGGAGCGATTTTTCCCGCTGTCATCATACGGTACCGTTCAAGCTCCGCGGCGCGATCCGCGAGGGCCCCCTCCGACGGGAGGATCTCGCTGACCGTCACCTGCTCCGACGTGCGGCCGTTGTATCTGTTGAGGGACAACCGGTACAGGATGTCGACGGAATCGCCGGCCGCCGCTCCGATCTCGGAGGGCGAACTCCCGAACTTGAGAACGTTGAACTCTCTTCCGCCGCCCGAAAGCCGCAGTTTCGTGTGGTGCCCGTTTCCGAGCGGGAGAGAAGAAACGACCGTCAGATTTCTCGTCACGAAGGCCGGCTGCGGGTTGCCGGCTCCGCAGGGCTCGAACAGTTCGAGTTCTCCGGCAAGCCGATAGGTTATCTCCTCCGGCAAAAGGATGAGATCCGCCTCCGCCTCGGGTACCGACGACAGCGACGCGCATCCTGCAGCGCAGTCGTTTATCCTCTGCCTGAACGTCCCGAACATTTCCCTGCTGACGGACAGCCCCGCCGCGAGCTCGTGCCCGCCGTATTTTATCAGGCAGTCGCGGCAGCTGTCGAGCGCCGAGGCGAGATTGAAGCCCCTTACCGACCTGCCGGAGCCCTTGCCGACGTCCCCGTCGAACGAGACGAGTATGCAGGGCTTGCCGTATTTTTCCATTATCCTCGAGGCGGCGATGCCGATCACCCCGTGATGCCAGCTTTCGGAGCAAAGGACGATCACCCGTGCGTCGGCGAGCGACGGATCGGCGGAGATCATGCCGTCGATGTCGCGGTCGATCGCGAGTTCCTCCTGCTTTCGCCTCTGATTCGTCCGGCAGAGCTCGCCGGCTATCTCCGTCGCCTCCGACGGAACGGAGGACATGAACAGCCGGACGGCCATCTCCGCCGACTCCATCCTCCCGGCGGCGTTAAGCCGGGGGGCGAGCCCGTAGGATATCGTCTGGACGGTCACGGCGCTCTTCGTTCCCGGCTTTTCCGTCATGTCGAGCAGAGCCCTAAGCCCGAGTCTCATGTCCGAATTGATGCGTATCAGTCCCATCGAAACGATGAGCCGGTTCTCCCCGAGGAGTGGAACGACGTCGGCAACAGTCCCTATCGCCGCGAGATCGACGTATTCGCGTATCACCGAGTCGAGCGCATCCGCCACCGGACGGCGCTCGCGCTTTGCAAAGGTTATCTCCAGCGCGGTGACGAGCTTGAACGCCACACCGGCGCCGCAGAGATGCTCGCAGGGATATGCCGAATCGCGCCTTTTGGGATTCACGACGGCCTCCGCAGGTGGGAGGATCTCTCGGCACTCGTGATGATCGGTTATGACGAAATCGCACCCTCTGAGCGCGGCGCGTTCGACCTCCTCGACGGCGGTGACGCCCGTGTCGACCGTCACAAAAAGCTTAGTCCCGAGGTCGGCGAGCCGGTCAACGGCGTCGGATACGACTCCGTATCCCTCCTCCGCCCTGTTCGGGATGAAATAGCCGACGTCGGCTCCCCTCGAGCGGAGATACAGATAGACAGTCGTCGTCGAGGTTATGCCGTCGACGTCATAATCGCCGTAAACCGTTATCTTTTCCCTGTTTTCGACGGCCCGGATTATTCTTTCGCACGCCTTTTCCATATCCGGAAGAAGAAAAGGATTGTGCAGATTTTTTTTTTTCAGTTCAAGAAAATCTCGTATCTCCCGTTCTGACTCGAGCCCTCTTTTTCTGAGAAGCAGAGCGGCGGGGAGAGTCAGACCGACCTTTTCCGCCGTTTCCCTCGTCGCGGGGTCATATTCTGTTTTTTCGGG
>JAGABQ010000011.1:0-8551 GCA_017614495.1 Clostridia bacterium | reverse complement strand
TCTGCTACGGCGAGATTATAAAATAATCGGAAAAGTTGAAAACCGGCTGAACGCAGAGTGTTCTTAAGAACAGTTGCTGAAATAAGAGCATCAGGCATTCGCAGGGAAATCGCGCGGGCGCAAGTGAATAGAGCCTCTTGCACTACCGTGCGTGCCGTTCGGCATACGGCGGTTCAATTCTGGCAATCACGTCAATTTTGACTTTTGAAAAGTTTGTTGTTGAGACATTCGGTTAAAAGACATAGTCCCGACCGCTTCTCACAAAAGGACTGCCGAAACATGATATAAACCCGACCGTGACAGGGAGACTATCCCTGTTTCGGCCGGGTTTTGTTTTTCGTTTTTTATCCGTAGGTTTTTATGATCTCCTCGGCGACGAGGCGTCTCGGGACGCAGCGGTCCATCGCCTGTTTTTCGATATACCGGTGGGCGTCCGGCTCGGTCATTTTGAGTCCGCTTATAAGGAGCCACTTTGCGCGGTTGACGAGACGGATCTCGTTCATCTTCTCCTCTATCGAGAGGGTCTTTTTTTCCGTCCTGCGGACGCGTTCGCGGGCGCTTATCAGCCAGCCGGAGGCGATCTGGAACACTGTCCTCGAGACCGGCTTCTGAAGTACGAACACGCCGTGCTCGGTGAGCCGGTCGCAGGCGTCGGCGTACTGTTCCGTCCTCGCAAGGTACAGAACGACCGTGTTGTACGACGTGCTCGCGTCGATGGCGAAGCGCAGACCGGGGTCGTCGGGGAGCGGCGAGTTGACTATAACGAAATCGAAATCGCGCTCCGACAGAGCGCAGCGCGCGGCGCTGACGCCAGACACGACGTTTATCGGCGAGAAAGCGGGCAGGGGGAAGACCTCAGGCAGGACCTGATTGAATTGTTCCGACGAAGACACCGCGAGGACGCTGTAGATCTGTTCTTTCAGGTTCAAGGTCCTTCCCACCTCCTTTCCCTTTCCGTTGAATTAAAGCGTCAGGCTCACGTCATCCGCAGTAAATGCCGAGCATCCCCGCCGGGACGCAGCTTTTTATAAATTCGTCGGACATCGCCGCCGCCTTTGCCTCGGCGAGCGAGCCCGGGAGGGCGGCGAGACCCGCGAGGGTCTTTTCGTCCGCTTTGTAGAGGTTGACGTCCACCGGCTTAGGCAGGTCGAGGCCGTTTTCTATGCCGTACATGCCCGCCCTTATCATGAGGGCGAAGGCGATATACGGATTTGCGAAGGGATCGGGAGAGCGGAGCTCCGCGCGGCGGAACTCCTTTGAAGCCGCCGGGATGCGTATGAGCTGCGAGCGGTTTTCCGCCGACCACGAGACGTAACGCGGCGCCTTCATCTGCCCGAGCCGCTCGTACGAGTTCCCGCTCGGGTTGAGGAAAAGCGTCATCGCCGCCGCCTTGTCGAGTATGCCGGCCGTTACGCGGCAGAGATTCTGTGACGATTCGTCCGGGCGGACCGAGACATTGATGTGAAATCCGTTGCCGGGCGCGTCTTTGAGTGGCTTCGGCGAGAAATCTGCGCACAGCCCGTTCCGCCTCGCGGCGGTCCTAACGACCGTCTGGAAGGTCATGACGTTGTCGGCGGCCTCGAGCGCCTCGGCGTAACGGAAATCTATCTCGTTCTGTCCCGGGCCCTCCTCGTGATGAGAGCTTTCCGGCCTTATACTCATTTTTTCGAGCGTCAGACATATCTCGCGGCGGACGTTCTCGCCCCTGTCCTCGGGAGCGATGTCCATATATCCCGCGCGGTCGTACGGGGTCTTCGTCGGCTCGTTCTTTTCGTCGAGCTCAAAGAGATAGAACTCCTGTTCCGCGCCGAAAAAGAAGGTCAGCCCCGCCGCCTTTGCGTCGTCCGCCGCTTTTTTGAGCAGATATCTCGTGTCGCACTCGAAGGGGCGGCCGTCGGGATAACTTATCGAACAGAACATCCTGACGACCTTGCCCTGCTCGGGTCTCCACGGGAGCCAGGTCAGCGTCCCGGGATCGGGATGAAGGAACAGGTCGGAGCGCGATTCGTCCCCGAAACCCTTTATCGCCGACGCGTCGAAAGCTATGCCGTATTCAAAAGCGCGCGGAAGCTCGTCCGGCATTATCGAGATGTTCTTCTGTTTGCCGAACACGTCGCAGAAGGCGAGACGGATGAACTTGACGTCCTCCTCGGAAACGTATTGCATTACCTCTTCTGTTGAGTACCTCATGTTTTTTTCCTGCTTTCTTCAGTTCGCTACGTAAAGCTGTTTGTACGGATTGCTGCTGTCCGGGGTGACGACCGAGAACGGCGCGTCCATGACCTCGCCGGCGTCCTCTCCGAACAGCCGGCAGTATTCGGACACGTATTTGCGGATCTCGCTCAGGTCGGCGTCGGAGGCGGGCCTGACCGTCACCTGTTTCGGGAAGACCAGACAGGCGCAGTCCGACCTCAGCACCATCTTGCCGCCGTGCATCCCCGTGCAGGGGAAATTGCCGACTATGCGCCGGCCGGCCGCTCCGAGACCGAGGACGACGATTACGCCGCCCGCCTGATATTCTCCGAGGAAGCTCCCGGCGCAGCCGCCGATGACCATCACGGGGACCTTTTCCTTATACGCCTTCATGTGGATGCCGGCGCGGTAGCCCGCGTCGCCCTTTACGTATATCTCCCCGCCGCGCATGGCGTATCCCGCGGCGTCGCCGATGTTGCCGTGGACGACTATGCGCCCGTTGTTCATCGTGTCGCCGACGGCGTCCTGGGCGTTGCCCCTTACCGTTATGACCGCGCCGTTGAGGTACGCGCCGAGCGCGTTGCCGGGTACGCCCTCGAGGGTGACCGAGATATCCGACATCCCGGCGCATATAAAGCGCTGCCCGAGGCAGTCCGTGACCGTGTTTTCGGAGTCCCCGCGCCTCAGGGCCTCGTTGACGTCCCTGTAGCCGAGTTCTTTCGCGCTGATAACCATATTATACAACACCTCCGAACTTTTTTCTACGAATTTTTTGTGAAAATATCATATTTGTCGCCGCTTTTTTCGTAAGTTCGAAATCCACGGTGTCGAGCGGGGTCTTTTCGCGTATCAGCGACGTGTATATCCCGGCGTGGTCGGTGGCCCCTATCAGCATATATCCCCCGAGGAGGCCGTCCTTCACGAAGAACCGTCTGAGCGAGCCGCCGCGCTTTTCCTCCGTCATTTCGCCGTCGTAGGTGCCGGCAGTCATCATGTGGAGCCCGAAAAATCCGATGGAGTTCATCGGGATCGCGTTGTCGAAGACAGCCTCGCCGCCCGCCATGTTTACCCCGGCGGTGTGGCCCTGCATATACGCGTTCGGCAGGATCGCGAGCACACGGTTCGCCCCGAGCGAGGCGTCGTATCCCTCGGCGCAGTCGCCGGCGGCGTAGACGTTCTCAACGCTCGTTTCGCACTTTTCGTTGACTATTATTCCGCGGTTTACCTCTCCGCCGGCGTCCTTTATCAGCCCTGAGTTCGCCCTCACGCCGACGGCGAGGACGAGGACGTCAAATCCGACCTCAGCGCCGCTCTTCATGTACGCCGTGTTCCCGTCAAACCGTACGGCCGTGTCGCCGAGCATGAACGAGATGCCGTTCTTTTCGAGATGTTCCTGAACGACCGACGCGCAGTCGGCGTCGAGAATGCTCGAGAGCACGCGGTCGGCGAGATCGCAGACCGTCACGCTCCCGACTCTGTCCCTTATCCCCTCGGCGCATTTGAGGCCTATCAGCCCCGCGCCGACGATGAGGACGCGGGATTCTTTTGTCAGCGCCGCCTCGAGGGCGAGCGCGTCGTCGAGCGTCATGAAGCCGAAACGGTTTTTAACCCTGTCGAGCCCCTCGAAGGGGGGAACGAAAGGTCTTGAGCCCGTCGCCGCGCAGAGGGCGTCGTACGGGATCGCGCTTCCGTCACAGAGCGTGACGGTACGGGCCGCCGGGTCAATCGACCCGGCGCGCTTCCCGTAAAGCACCTCGCAGCCGTTTTTTTCGTAAAATCCCTCCGGGCGGTACATCATCCGCCGCAGGTCGGTCTTGTTTTCGAGATAATAGGATATGAGCGGGCGGCTGTACACCGGGCGGTTTTCCTCGGATATAACCGTTATCGCGTCCTCCGGATCGACCGAGCGGATGCCCTCTATGCACCCGACGGCCGCCGTGCCGTTACCGACTATGACGTATTTTTTCATTCCGCCTCGCCCCTTTCCTCGTAAACTATCGCCCTGTTGGGGCAGCCCGCCACGCACGCCGGCGCGCCGCAGGCGTTTTCGAGACACAGCTCGCATTTCTGCATCGTACCGTTCTCGCCCGGGATGAGCGCCCCGTAGGGGCACACGAGCACGCAGGTCAGGCACCCGACGCACTTCGTCCGGTCGATCTTAACGACGCCGTCCGCCTTTGATATCGCCCCGGCGATACAGCTCTTGACGCATATCGGGTCGGTACAGTGGCGGCACGAGACGGCGAAGGTGATCTTGTCGTCCCCCTCCACGTGTATCCGCGGGAATATCTTTTTGTCCTTGAGGGCGTACGCCATGTCCCGGAGCCCCGAGTTGGCGAACGCGCAGTTATATTCGCACAGATGGCATCCGAGGCACCATTCCTCGTTTACGTAAACTCGCTTCATATCATTCTCCCGCGTGAGAGATACCGAGTATCTCGAGTTCTTTTTCGTTGAGCCCCACGCCGCGCAGCATCAGACGGTTGCCGCGGAGGGCCTCGACGGAGTTGATTCCCATGCCGCCCATAATCTCCATGATCTCGCGCCGCCACGCCGTCATGAGATTGACGAGCCGCTCGCTCCCTATATCGGGATTGAGGCGCTTTACGAGATCCGGGCGCTGGGTGGCTATACCCCAGTTGCACTTGCCGGACTGGCAGGTTCGGCAGAGGTGGCACCCGAGGGCGAGCAGCGCCGCCGTCGCTATGTAGCACGCGTCGGCGCCGAGGGCGATGGCCTTGACCACGTCCGCCGCCGAGCGTATCGATCCGCCGACGACGAGCGAGACGTTGTTTCTTATCCCTTCGTCGCGCAGACGGCGGTCGACCGAGGCGAGCGCGAGCTCTATCGGGATGCCGACGTTGTCGCGAATCCGCGTGGGCGCTGCGCCCGTCCCGCCGCGGAAGCCGTCGATCGCTATGATGTCGGCGCCGCTGCGCGCGATACCGCTGCTTATCGCCGCTATGTTGTGCACCGCCGCGACCTTGACGATGACCGGCTTTTTGTATTCCGTCGCCTCCTTGAGCGAGAAGACGAGCTGACGGAGATCCTCTATCGAATAAATGTCGTGGTGCGGGGCCGGGGAGATGGCGTCGGAGCCCTCCGGGATCATGCGGGTCCGCGACACGTCGCCGACTATCTTGGCCCCCGGGAGGTGGCCGCCTATGCCCGGCTTTGCGCCCTGTCCCATTTTTATCTCGATGGCGGCGCCCGCCTCGAGATAATCCTCGTGAACTCCGAAGCGCCCCGAGGCGACCTGGACTATCGTGTTCTTTCCGTATTTGTAGAAGTCCTCGTGGAGGCCGCCCTCGCCGGTGTTGTAGAGTATGCCGAGCTCCGTCGCCGCGCGGGCGAGGGATGAATGGGCGTTATAGCTTATCGAGCCGTAGCTCATCGCCGAGAACATGACGGGCATCGAAAGCTCTATCTGCGGCGGGAGATCAAAGCCGAGCCGTCCGTCCGCCGTCCTCGCGACCGACGACGGTTTTTTGCCGAGGAAGACCTTCGTCTCCATCGGCTCGCGGAGCGGGTCGATCGGCGGGTTCGTCACCTGGGACGCGTTCAGCAGAATTTTGTCCCAGTACACGGGGAGGGGCTTGGGGTTGCCCATCGATGACAGGAGCACGCCCCCGCTGCCCGCCTGTTTGTATATTTCCTTTATCGTGTCGTCCTGCCAGTTCGCGTTTTCGCGGAGACGGCAGTCGCTCCTGACTATTTTCAGCGCCCTCGTCGGGCAGAGCGACACGCACCTCTGACAGTTTACGCACTTCGTTTCGTCGCTGACCATCTTTCCGAGCACGTCGGAGAAAGAATGGACCTCGTTTGCGCACTGACGCTCGCACACCCGGCAGGCGATGCAGCGGTCGGGGTTGCGCACCACCTCAAACTCGGGATATATAAACTCGATTCCCATCAAAAACGTCCCTCCTTCACGTTGACTATGACCGGCTCGCCGCCGGCGGGCGCCCAGACGTTCTCGGCGTCGGGCTCCATCACGCGTATCGCGGCCTCCTCGCTCGCGATGAACACGCGGTCGTCCTTTTCTCCGACGACCATCGACCTGAGCTTGAGCCGGTCATTGAGAGCCATGAGCCCGCCGTCGTAGCCGAGGACTATCGAAAACGGCCCGGTGACGAGCAGGCTCGGGAATACCGTCCGCAGATAGCGGAGCTTGCTCTTTTCGTACTCGTCGGTTTTGCTCTCGATCGTGCTCCAGAACGGCGCGGCGATGACGTTTGCCGCCTCGGAGAGCGTGAGCCCCTGTCTGCGCACGAGATAGTCGAGGATGTATGTTATGACCTCGGTGTCGGTCTGCAGGGTGCATTTGTACCCGAACATCTCGATATACCTGCGGTTCGCGTCGTACGACGATATCTCGCCGTTGTGGACCACCGAATAGTCGAGCAGAGTAAAGGGATGCGCTCCGCCCCACCAGCCGGGCGTGTTCGTCGGATATCTGCCGTGTGCCGTCCAGCTGTAGCCCTCGTATTCGTCGAGCCGGTAGAACCTCCCGACGTCCTCGGGGAATCCCACCGCCTTGAAAGTTCCCATGTTCTTTCCGCTAGAAAAGACGTAGGCGCCCTTCATCTCGGTATTTATCTTCATGACCGTCCGCGCGACGAACTCCTTTTCGTCGAGCTGAAGGTCGGCGAGGACCGAGCGGAGCGGAGTCGCGAAATATCTCCATATAAGCGGCTCGTTGGTGATCTCCGGCATTTTGCGCGTCGGGATCACCTCGGCCTTGACGACCTCGAACCTCTCCTTGTGGAACGCCTCGCAGCCCTTTCGGGTGTCGCGGCAGTCGAAAAACAGATGCAGGGCGTAGAGATCCCTGTGCTCCGGATATATGCCGTATCCCGCGAAGCCGCCGCCGAGGCCGTTCGACCTGTCGTGCATCGGCTTCATCGCCTCGACTATGCGCTCGCCCGTCATGCGGACGCCTTCCTTTGATATAACGGCCGCTATCGCGCACCCCGAGGGTATCCTTACCTTGCCTTCTTTTACCATAACTCTCACCTCTCATCCGGCGCCCCGCGCCGAAAAAAGAAAACGCGCTCATTTTTGCGCGGATATACCGCGAAAAATGAACGCCGTTGCTCATCTCTCGGCATTAGACAACTGCCGCGGCACTTTGTCAATAGGAAAGAAGCCCGCGGCGGAAATTTTTTCGAAAAATTTTTTTCAAAATCCCCGGCCGGGGGGCTTGACAAACGTCCGGCCGCGGTGTATAATGTGCGCGTTGAAGGCAATGGCGTCTTTGGATCTCTCGGTCCGGGACGCGATTTTACTTTTAAGCTCAATTTCATAAACGAAGGCAAAGGCGTCTTTCATGTCATTTTAACGTGAGAGGCGCCTTTTCTTTGTTTCAGAACCGGAAGGAGAAATCACAATGAAATCGGTAACGGAAACGTTCGGAAGCATGGTATTTGACGACAGAGTCATGAAGTCCGCCCTCTCGGCGAAGGTGTACGCGACTCTCAAAAAGACGATAGACGAGGGCGCCGCCCTCGATCCCGGCGTCGC
This sequence comes from Clostridia bacterium, assembly GCA_017614495.1. Taxonomy (GTDB): domain Bacteria; phylum Bacillota; class Clostridia; order Oscillospirales; family CAG-272; genus Colimorpha_A. Next base: position 835 of record JAGABQ010000011.1, on the reverse strand, counting down.
CGACGCCGTGGCCGCAGCGATGAAGGAATGGGCGGTCTCAAAGGGAGCGACGCACTTCACCCACTGGTTCCAACCGCTGACCGGAATAACGGCGGAGAAGCACGACAGCTTCATCGCCCCCGCGCCCGACGGCGGGGTCATCATGGACTTCTCGGGCAAAGAACTCATAAAGGGCGAGCCCGACGCCTCGTCCTTCCCGTCGGGAGGCCTCCGCGCCACCTTCGAGGCGAGGGGCTACACCGCCTGGGACCCGACGTCCTACGCCTTTATTAAGGGCAAAACGCTCTGCATCCCGACGGCCTTCTGCTCATACGGCGGGCACGCTCTTGACAAAAAGACGCCGCTCCTGCGCTCGATGGAGGCGCTGAACAGACAGGCGCTCCGCATCCTGAGGCTTTTCGGCAACACCTCGGTCAAGAGGGTCGTCTCGTCGGTTGGACCGGAACAGGAGTATTTCCTCATCTCAAAGGAAATGTACGACGCGCGCCCCGACCTGCGCTTCACCGGCAGAACGCTCTTCGGAGCCAGACCGCCGAAGGGCCAGGAGATGGACGACCACTATTTCGGAGCCATCAAGCCGAGGGTCGCCGCCTACATGGAGGAGCTCAACGAAGAACTTTGGAAGCTCGGCATCATGGCAAAGACCGAGCACAACGAGGTCGCCCCGGCTCAGCACGAGCTCGCGCCGATATACACGACGACGAACGTGGCGACCGACCACAACCAGCTGACAATGGAGATCATGCAGAAGGTCGCGCAGAAGCACGGGCTCGTCTGCCTGCTCCACGAAAAGCCCTTTGCCGGCGTCAACGGCTCGGGCAAGCACAATAACTGG
>JAGABQ010000076.1:0-12305 GCA_017614495.1 Clostridia bacterium | reverse complement strand
TTCTTCGGCATCCAGAACCCCTTTGTGCCGGTGGCGTTCCTGACGGGCGGATTTTTCTCGGGGCTGTGCGGCTACATCGGCATGAAGACCGCCACCCGCGCCTCCAACCGCACCGCTCAGGCGGCGAGCGAGGGGCTGAATCGGGGACTCCAGGTGGCGTTCCGTTCCGGCGCGGTCATGGGCATGGTGGTGGTCGGCTTCGGCTTGCTTGACATCTGCCTGTGGTTCCTGATCCTCGACAAGTGCGTTTACACCCCGGGGCACATGGCCGACGGCTGGTCGCTCCTCGGGCTCGAACTCGTTCCCGCCGGATGCGGCGCGGTATCAAACGGCCGCGGCGGGAACGCCGCGGCCGGGGCTCAGTCTTTGTTTTCAGCCACAATCTGCTCGCCGTGGAGCATGCGGTCTGCGTCTCTTATCACTTTCTCGACGAGCGAACGCATGACGTAGAATTCTCCCACGCCGTTGACGGTGTAGAAGCACCGCCTCGTCGAGTACGAATAGAATTTGTAATCGAGATGGTTTCCGTCGTCATAGTCGAAGGAAAGCTCGAGAAGGAGCGTGTCCTTGCTCTCGTGGCCCTCGTCGACGTAGTCGATGAGTTTCAGATTGAGGAAATCCTTGTAGAGCTGGCGGAATATCTTGAGGTTGTCGGCGTCGTACGCCGTGGTCTTTGAGTTTTCGTAAACGAGGAGCGTCTCGCCTTCTCCGTCGAGGGTAAAGGTGCAGTCGACGTCGATATCCTCTCCGCGGGTGTTCTTTTCGTCGAGACTGCCCTTTATCGCGACCTTGGCAACGTCGTTGATGTTCGACGCGAACACGTAGTTGTCGACGAACTTGAGGAGCCCCCATCCGAGGAAGGCGGCGTCCTCGCTCGACGTCGTCATGCGGCATATCGTGTTATATACCGACGAGAACGCGTAGAACACGCCGGTCTCGTCCGGCTCGGAGAACACCGCGATCGACGTTATGCCGTCAACCGTGTAGGATATCTCGTAATACGGGTTTTCGATGTCTATCCCGTAGTCAGCGAGGAGTTGTTCTTCCGTGATATCGCTCAGCTCCTTGCCGGCTTTTACGCAAAGGTCGGCCGAGAAATCCGAGAAGGTCTCGAGCATCGCGCTGTAGGTCGAGAGATTGACGTTGTAGCCCTCGGGGGCGATGAGCTTGTACGACGGCAGATCCTTGCCGGTCTCCTCGGGAGACATCATGTCGATATGGACATACAGCTCGCCGTTTTTGATTATGATGAAATCGTCAACGCCGTAGTATGAGGCCGTGGAGACCGGCCAGGTGAGCGACGGGGATATCAGGTTGTGAACGTCGTTCAGCAGCGTGACGGCGAGGGAAGTGTCGAGGATATAGACGACGGGTCTCCCGTCGCGCTCTCTGCCGTCGTATGTGCAGTAGTACCCGCCGCCGGTCGGTATCCTGTCGCCTATCAGCACCTTGTGCTCGGTGCCGTCCATTTTCGTGACGACGTACCAGGCGGGGTCGTTTTCGGGCGCGAGCCCGTACGAGGACAGATCCTCGGTTTCTTCAAACTCGAGACGCCTCATGCTGAGGGTGTAGCCCGAGCTTACGACGAGCGAGGACAGCGCCTCGAGAGAGTACGACACCGACTCCATCCCGCGGATGTAGAAATTGTCGTCGCTCCCGCGGTAAAAGGTGTACGTTCCCGTCGGGTTGTGGACCTCGATCGTGTACATATCCGCCTTTTCGACGTGCTCGAAGAGCAGGATGCGGTTGTTGAGGCCGAGCACTTCGCCGGGCAGAAGCTCCGGCGCGGGCTCGCTGTTCGTACCGGGATTTTCGGCGAGCAGTTTGCTCACCACGAAATAGGTCGGGATCAGCAGCACGACGATCGAGGCGACGACGATGAGCGAAACAAGTTTTTTGCTCATAGCGTCTTTCTCCTTACGTACACGTATACGCCGATGCCGGCGACGATGAGCGCCGGGATGACGGTGTAAAGGAACGTGTAGCGGTAGGCCTCCGCCCGGGTGATGTCAAGATTCGTGTCCTCGAACACCTTGAAATTGATGTCGGCCGGGACCGTGACCCGCGAAAACGTCTTCATGAGACTGAACATTATGTCGCGGTTGGCGTAGCTCTTTGAGCCGATATATTTCGCCGTGTTCATGGAGTTGCCGCCAACGGCGACGACGTAGTTCCTGTCCGGCTCGTTGTCGATATATCTCGTGTCGACGGATACGACCATGAGGTTATATACCCCGACGACGGGCTCGGAGGACGCCGAAAGGTCGGTCGCCGCCGCCGTCCTGTCGGGGGAGGTGGTGAGCACCGCCGACACGTTGCGCACCGACGAGCCGATTATCGCGGCGTTGTCGGTAAAGGTCAGCGTTATCGGGCGGGCGTCCTTTATGACCGCCTTCGGCGGGGTTGAGACGCTCCTTATCGTCGAGGTGAGGGAGGCGCCGAGCTCGTTTTCGTCCGTCACGTATGTCGCGACGAGCTCTGTGCCGTCGACATTAAGAGAATGTTCCAATTTTAGCGAGTAGTCTCGTACAAGAGAGTTTTCAAATTTGATTCCCCATTCGTTGAGGTATTCGTCGAGGTTTTCGAGCGGACCCGTTGTGCTGTCCATGAATACCATGAGACCGCGGCCCTTGCCTTCCTGCGTGATGAACAGGTCGATCTTGGCTATCTCGTTGACGGTATCGCCGGCGCCCCAGAAATCGTATTTCGGGTTGGCGATGACCATGACCTTGCCGTTTTCGGAAAAATCGGCTTCCCTGAGATTCAGCTGTTCGACGCTGTATCCGGCGTCGGTGAACATCTCGGCGAGCGGCCCGTCGAGGGCGACGTCCTCGTCCGCCTCGCCGTGGCCCGTGAGGAAATACGCGATGGGGCTCTCGGCCGCCGCGAGCTGAAGGATGGCGGCCGTCGTCTTGTATTCGCCGTTGAAGGCGAAGACGTTGCCGGTGTCGGAGTCGAAGGTGTAGAAGCTCTCCATCTTGTACAGACGCGAGGCCGTGCCGTCGGTTATGATGACGGACGTCGTCTTTACCCCGGAGAGCGACGTGCTCATGAATTTGCTGAGCGCCGACGGGTGGTTTATGATGTCGACGTACTGCACGCTGACGAAATCGAACTCTTTGTCATATTCCTTCGCCAGATTGTGCACGAGGCGGGAGGAGTATTCGGAGTCGAGCGAGTCGGCGTCGCTGCAGAAGATTATGTCGATATGGAAATCCTCGTTTCCGCGGAGCCCGTCGAGCAGATCGCGGGTCGTGTCGGTTATGGAGAACACCTTCTCCTTCGTCATGTCGATATAGAGGGTGTATTTTTCGGCGAACGCCGAGAATATCGCGTTTGCCAGAACGACGAGCGCCACCACGGCGACGGTTATCGCCACGGCGAGCGCGCCGAACTTGAGCCGGCGGTGTTTGCTTATCCTCGAGGCGGCGGTGCCGTTTTCGTTTCTGCTCATTTCGGTACCTCCTTATGCCCAGCGGCGCTTTTCGCATATCCTGACGGTGAGGAACAGGAACACGAAGCAGATCGAGGCGTAGTACAGAATCGCCGTGAAATCGAACACGCCGTTTGCGAATCCGCTGAATCTCGAGAATATCGAGACCCAGCTCAGGACGTTTTTGAGCCACGCGACGGGGATCACGGAGTTGAGCATGCCGACAACGAGGAACAGGACCGAGATGCCTATCGTTCCGAGCGCCGCGATGAGCTGATTTTCCGTCAGGGACGACACGAATATCCCTATCGCTATGAATGCCGCGCCGATCAGGAGGAGCGCGATGACGGAGCCGAATATCACGGCGCCGTTCGGCTCGTCCTCGGCAGCGAAGCGCGACAGAGATCCGAAGTTTATACAGCCGACGAGCACGGTCCCGAAGAACACGGTGAAGGCGGCGAGGAATTTCCCGAACACGATCCCGCCGAGGGTCGAGGGCGATACGAGGATCAGCTGATCGGTCTTTGTCCTGCGTTCCTCGGCAAAGAGTCTCATCGTGAGGAAAGGAAGGAGCAGCGCGGCGACGAAGACTATCATCGTGAAATACGACGATATGTCGCCGGACTGTTCGAGAAGGGTATTGATCGAGAATATCCCGCCGTTTGCCGCGAGGAACGCGGCGACGAAAACGTACCCGACGGGCGTCCTGAAATACGCGAGGAGATCGCGATTAAATACTGCGAACATCTGTTTTCACCCCCGCGGCGCGGCGCTCTTGCGCTCTTTTTTCTTTTTGTCCGGCGACGTCTTTTCGGTGAGCGAGAGGAAGACGTCCTCGAGATTCGCCCCGGTCGCCGTCAGACCGATGAGATACCAGTTGTTTTTCGCGAGCAGGGAGAACATCGGCTTGCGCACGTCGATCCCCGCGTCCGCCTCGATCACGTAAGAGGTGCTGTCCATGTCGAGGGTGCTCTCGGTCTCGACCTTTCTGACCCCGCTGAGGGACCGCAGCGCCTGGGAGACCTCCTTTTCGGGGCCGCAGATCTTTGCCGAGAGGAGGCGCGTGCCCTCCATCGCAGCGCCGAGATCGTTCGTTTTGCGGTCGGCGACGATCCTGCCGCGGTTGATTATAATTACGCGGTCGCAGACCGCCTGGACCTCCGAGAGGATATGCGTGCTGAGGATCACCGTGTGGCTGAGGCCGAGGGTGCGGATGAGGTTCCTGACCTCGACTGCCTGCCTCGGGTCGAGGCCGACCGTCGGCTCGTCAAGGATTATGACAGGCGGATTGCCGACGAGCGCCTGGGCGATGCCGACGCGCTGTCTGTATCCCTTTGAGAGATTGGCGATCAGCCGCCCCTTGACGTCCGAAAGACGGGTGACGTCGATGACCTCGGCTATGTGTTTTTTCCTGTTCAGCTTGCACTTTTTAAGGTCATAAACGAAATTGAGATACTCGTTCACCGTCATGTCGGGATAAAGCGGCGGCTGTTCGGGAAGATACCCGATCCGCTTTTTCGCCTCGTCGGGGAACTCGAGGATGTCGAGCCCGTCGATCGTCACGGTGCCGTCCGTCATCGAGGTATATCCCGTCAGGATGTTCATGGTCGTCGATTTGCCCGCGCCGTTCGGCCCGAGGAAACCGACGATCTCGTCCTTGTCTATCTCAAAGCTGACGTCGTTCAGCGCGTACCGCTGGCCGAACCGCTTTGTAAGATGCTCGATTTTGATCATTTGCTGCTCCGTAGATGGTATGCGGACGCCGTCGGCGCCCGTCTGCATACGAGAATACAAACTAATTATACCACGGCTATGTGAATAATCGGTGAACGCCGGGAAAAACCGGGATACCGAAAAGATGAAAACGGGCCGACGGCCGGCCTCCCGTTTACGGCTACCGCCGGCGGGTCTTTACATTCCGCGGATTTTGTGGTATAATCATATCCGATTGAAGAAAAGGTGACAACAACTCATGATCGTACAGCTTGACGAAGCGAAAAGAACCCTGATATCGGCGACCGGCGAGGCCGACGAGCTTAAATACCAGCTCAGGATCGACGATCTCCGCCGCCAGTGCGAGGAGCTCGAGGCGAAGACCCTGGCCCCCGATTTCTGGCAGAGGACAGACTCGGGTTCGGTGCTTCAGCAGATAAAAGACAAAAAAACGACGATAGAAGAATACGAAAAACTGCGCTCGGCGCTCGACGACGCGCTCGTCCTCTGCGAGATGGGGATAGACGAAAACGACGAGTCGGTGACCGAGGAGGTCCTCGCCGAGACCTCGAGGATCACGTCGCTCATCGCGCAGATGCGGCTCGAGACCCTCCTCACGGGAGAATACGACCACAGCAACTGCATCCTGACGATACACCCCGGAGCCGGAGGTACCGAGGCGCAGGACTGGGCGCAGATGCTTTACAGGATGTACACCCGCTGGGGCGAGGCGCACGGATACAACGTCAAGCTTCTCGACTGGCTCGACGGCGACGAGGCGGGCATCAAAAGCGCGTCCGTCATGTTCGAGGGCCCGAACGCCTACGGCTTCCTCAAAAGCGAAAACGGCGTCCACCGTCTCGTGCGGATATCTCCATTTAACGCGGCGGGCAAGCGCCAGACGTCCTTTGCGTCGGTAGAGGTCGTCCCCGAGTTTGCCGATCTCGACAAGGAGATCGATATTCCCGCCGACGAGCTCGAGATAACCGCCCACCGTTCCTCCGGCGCGGGCGGCCAGCACATCAACAAGACCGACTCGGCGATACGGATAGTCCACAAGCCGACGGGCATCGTCGTGGGCTGCCAGACGCAGAGATCTCAGCTCCAGAACAAGGAATACGCGATGAGGATGCTCAAGGCGAAGCTCCTCGAAATGCGCATCGAGGACGCCGAGAAAAAACTCAACGACATCAAGGGAGCCAAGGCGGACATCGAGTGGGGCTCGCAGATCAGGTCGTACGTCTTTATGCCCTATACGCTCGCGAAGGACAACCGCACGGGCTTTGAAATGACAGACATAAACGCCGTCATGGACGGCAGGATAGACGGATTCATAAACGCGTATCTGAAATATCTGAACGCGCAGGATTAACGTCGGGAGACCGTCCGGCGCGGTACGCCGGGAAAGGAGAAAACCTTGAAACAGACAAGATTCACGCTCGGGATCGTATTTCTTATCCAGGCGGCGCAGTGCGTCTTTCTCGCGATAAGCTACCTTTTCAGCGACAAAAAGAGGACGGCTCTGCCGTTCACGATCCTCGCTTTGCTCAATTCGGCGGCGGGGGGCCTCTGTCTCGCTGAGATAATCAAAGAAAAGGCCGACGTGTCGGAGATGAAAAAGGCGGTCGAGGAGCTTTCGTCGACCGAGATCCCCGACGTCCCCGAGATCCCCGTCGACGACCTCGCCGACGAGGAAGAGTTCAAATAATCATAAGTCAGAAAGGACTTTGAAAATGAAAAAAATCGTTGTTTGCGCGATCGCCGTCATTCTGACGCTCGCGCTCGCGTCGTGCCAGATAATCGACACGATAAAGAACCTCGGCAACGGCGGAGACACCGCCGCCGCGACGGAAAAGCCCTCGGACCCCGCCGCCACGACGGCCGAAGGCAAGGCGACCGAGACCGACAAGGGGACCGACCCCGCGACTCAGTCGGAGACGGAAACCGATACCGAGCCGCAGCAGTCTGAGACCGAGCCGTATATCGACCCGGCTCCGCAGCTTGTCGAGGAGACTCTCCTCGACGCGGGCTCCTTCGCGCTCCTTGACGACCTGCTTTATATCGGGTCTGCGCTCCGCTCGGTCGGCGCGGATTTTGACGACGCTTCCGATATGACCCAGGAGCAGGCGTTCCGCGCGATAATCGGAGAGACCGAATACGTCAACCAGATGTATGAGGATGTCCCCGACGGCGACGGATCTCTCCAGAAGACCGTGACGGTCTACGCCGACGAAAAGGTCGACGAGAGAACGGAGATCAGGTTCGGACGCAAATACGACCTCAAGACGATCAGTTACGAATATACCGACGAGTTCGGCGACGAACATTCCGGCAAATACGGCGAGGGCGAGGGAGTCGTCGTCAAGTGGGTCGGATCGGCTCACGGCGGAACGTTCTCCCATCAGGAATGCGAGCAGATCATAGAGCAGAAGTTCTCCGACGGAGGCGTCCTGTACAAAGCGACGGTCGCTTTCTATACCGAATCAGAGGCGCCCCAGGCGGGATACGAGGATCTCTATAAGTTTATCGAGGACGGCGGCTATGACACCTGGGTATTCCTCCATGACAAATACGAGGTAATGTTCAGGGACAACGGCGGCGTCGTGTCCGTTATCTCCTATCATCCGATATCGGTCGGCTGAAACAGGACAAAAAAACAGGCGCGCATCCGCGCGCCTGCGTTTATTTTTTTCCGAAAGTACACGGAATTATCACATTCCGGAGTTATAATATTGAAAATGACCGGGCCGCAGCGCCCGCAAGGAGGAAAAAGCTTTGATTGAGGTAAGAAATCTTACCAAGGTATACGGGGATCACATCGCCGTCAACAACCTCAGCTTCACGATAGAGCAGGGGAAGATATACGGCTTTCTCGGCCCGAACGGGGCGGGCAAGACCACGACGATGAACATGATCACCGGATGCCTCGCGCCGACGGCGGGCGAAGTGCTGATCGACGGCGTAGATATGTTCGAGGACGCCGTCACGGCGAAAAAACGCATCGGATATCTCCCGGAGATACCGCCGGTATATCCCGACATGACCCCCTTCGAATATCTGAAGTTCGTCGGCGGGGCAAAGGGCGTCCGCGCGGCGGACATGACCGAGGCCGTTTTTTCCGTTATGGAGGAGACAGGCATCACCGAAATGAGGAACCGGCTGATCAAGCACCTTTCAAAGGGATACCGTCAGCGCGTGGGGATCGCCCAGGCGATGCTCGGCGACCCCGATCTCATAATTCTCGACGAGCCGACGGTCGGCCTCGATCCGAGGCAGATAATCGAGATACGCGACCTCATCGCTACCCTCGGCAAAACGAGGACGATCATCCTTTCGAGCCATATACTCGCCGAAGTACAGGCGGTGTGCGACCACGTCATGATACTCAACGAAGGCCGCCTCGTGGCATCCGACACGCTCGAGAACATCCGCCGCGACAACACGCCGGAAAACGCGGTGCTGCTCACAGTCAGGTCAAATCCCGATTCCATAAAGAAGACGGCGGAGAGCGTTCCCGGCGTGACGGGATGCGAGATCACCCCCGGAAAAGGCGAAAACATCTACGACGTGAGGGTTGAGGCGGAGCCCGGGACCGACGTGACCGAGGATCTTTTCCGCGCCTTTGCCTCGGGCGGCTTCGGAGTTCTGAAGCTCACGCGCGAGGAGCCCTCGCTCGAGGAGATATTCATAAATCTGACGGAGTACTTCGAACCCGACGAAGAAGAGGCCGCCCCGGACGGGGACGGCGAGCCCGGGGACGACGGCGAAGAAGAATATGAAGAAGACGAAGAAAAAGAAGATGAGGATGAGGACGACGGCGACGACTACTCGCCGCTCTTCGGAGGAAGGAAGGACGGCCGATGATCTCAGTATATAAGAGAGAGATGAAATCGTATTTCTCGACGGTCATCGGTTTTATCTCGATAGCTCTGATGGTCGCCGTGACCGGCATCTTCGTGAGGATCTACTGCCTGACCGGAGGATATCCGAAGTTCGAGGCGGTGCTTCCCAGCTCGGCGATCGTGCTCATGCTCGCCGTTCCGCTCATCACTATGCGGACCTTTGCCGAGGAGAGGCGGCAGAAGACCGATCTGCTGCTTTACTCCCTCCCGCTGACGACGGGACAGATCGTCGCGGGCAAATATCTCGCCACGGTCACGGTCCTCGCGATCCCCTGCGGGATAATGGCGTTCATACCGATAATCCTTTCGTTCTACGGGACGGTCAATCTCGTTTCGGCGTACGCCGGGCTGATCGCGTATTTCCTGCTTTCGTGCGCCATGGCTGCGATATGCATGTTCATGTCCGCCCTTACGGAGTCGCAGGTCATCGCCGCCGTGCTCGGCATCGGGACTCTGTTCCTTATATATATCTCGTCGGCGATCTCGTACACCGTCCCCACGACGGCGATAGCGTCGTTCATAGCCCTGACGGTCGCCGTGCTGCTGCTCGGCGTCGTGATATATCTCTTCACGAAGGATTACTGGATCGCATTCACCGTCGCGGTCATAATCGAGGCGGTGCTCGTCGTCATTTACATCACGAACGGCTCGGTCTATACCGGTCTGTTCCAGAACGTCGTCGAGAAGGCGTCGCTCTTTGACAGACTCGGGGATTTCGTGAGCAACGAGCTTTTCGACATGACAACGGTAGTGTATTACGGCTCGGTCGCCGCGCTGTTCTGCTACCTGACCGGCGTTGTTTTCGAAAAACGCCGCTGGAACTGAGAGGCGCGACATGACCGGAAAAGAAAAGAAGATAAAAAACGAACGAGCCGTCAAGCTCGGTTCCGTCAGTCTTATAGGCGCGGCGATAGTCCTCGCCGTCGTCATTCTCGTAAACGTGGCGGTGAACGTGCTGCCGTCGAGATTCACGAAATACAATCTTTCGCAAAACGGCGTTTACGACATTTCCGACGCGACGAAGGCGCTCGTGTCGGGAGTTAAGGACAAGGTCAGCATCTACGTAGTGTCCGAAACGAGCGCGGTCGACAAGGTCACGCTTGAATACGCCAAGCGGCTCGCGGATCTCAATTCCAACATAGTCTGCGAGCAGATCGACCCGAACATCAAGCCGCTTTTCGTAGGCAACTACACCGACGAAACGCTCGACTCGTCGGAGACCAGCATAATAGTTGCGAACCAGAGCAACGGCCGCTCCAAGGTGGTAACCCAGTCGGAGATCTATTACAGGATGTACACCGACCAGGAAGTCATGATGTACTACTATTATTACGGCCAGGAGGTCGACAACCCGACGTATTTTGACGCCGAGAACTGCCTCGCCACGGCGATAGACTACGTGACTACCGACAAGCTTCCGACGGTCTATTATACCTCGGGACACGGCGAAACCGCGATAGACGCGACATTTTCGAAACTTTTGGAGGCAGAGAATATCGTGCTGAAACAAATCACCACGCTTTCCTCTGCAATGGTCCCGGACGACGCGGACGTTGTCATCGTCAACTCTCCGACTTATGACTTTACGGAGAATGAAACGGCGACGCTCTCAGCTTACGTCGACGGCGGAGGCAAGGTGATACTTATCACAAATCTCGGCGACGCTCTGTCATCGATTGATCTTCCCAACATATACGCTTTCACAAGATCGCTCGGCCTCGATTACGGTTATTCGCTCGTCTGTGAAGGAAGCGCAAGTTATTATGAACAGACCCAACCACTGGTCTACGCTCAAGTTGCGGAAAACGAGTACACGACGGGACTGCAGTCCAACGTTCGTATTATAATGCCTGGCGCTCATGAAATTATTATTTCGGATGAAGCGATAGACGGGGTGACCGTATCCGAAATGCTGACAACTTCCGTTCAGGGATATGCAAAAGATTTGACAACGTTCGCCGAAAAAAGCGATTCCAAAGATCCTTACAAGAAGGAAGACGGAGATAAAGAGGGTAAAATCACAATCGGCGCTGTCGCAAGCAAGGGCGACGGATCTCTGCTTTGGTTCTCGTCAGATATGATGCTGAACGGGAATTATGCGAGTCGTTATGCCAACGTCGCCTACATGATGTCCGTCATCACAAAGCTGTCCGGCAAGACGACGGTCGCGACCGCGTCGGCAAAGGCGCTTCAGGTCGAGGCGCTGAACGTCTCCGAGGGCTCGTCGAACACTTGGGGGATAATCCTCATCGGCGTTGTGCCGCTGATACTCCTCGCCGCAGGGATTATAATCTGGTACCGCAGAAAGGTCAGATGACGGGGCGGCCATGAAAAGTCTCAAAAAACTGATAATCCCGGCTGTGATCCTCGTTGCGGCGATCGCCGTTCTGCTCATCGCAAAGGGCATCGCAAAGAGGGAAGAGCAGAATACCCCGGAGGACACCGGGGCAAGCGAGCCGATCTCGCTCGTCGAGTTCTCGTCCGATATCGTCTCCCGCGTGAGCTACGTGTCGGAAAAGGGCGAGGTCTCGGTCGACAAGGACGGCGACAGCTATTATCTGACGTCCGACAGGGCCTTCCCGCTCGATCAGACGGTCGGCGCTTCGCTCGTCAGCGACGCGCTCGGCCTCAAGGCGAAGGGATCCATATCGCCGACCGGAACGACCGAGGAATACGGCCTTGAAAATCCCTCGAAATCAGTCGTAATAACCCTTAAAAACGGCGGCAAAACGACGGTGGCGATAGGCGATTTCAATCCCTATTCCGACGTGTGGTACGCGAGGATCGACGGCGGCGGTGCGATATATCTTCTCGAAACGGATATCACCGAGTGCTTCGAGATGTCCCTCGACGACATGATAAAGAACGAGACCTTCACGGCGCCCCCCTCGGGGCTCTCGTCGGTCGGCACCGTCACGCTTGAGTATGAAGACAGGACCGTCGTATATACCCGCGTTCCCGGCACGGACGCCGTCACCGACGAGGACGGCAACGTCATAGAGGAGGCCGTTCCCGACGGCTTTACCAAGCAGGTCGGCGACGGAGAGCCCGACGCCTCGGAGGAGGCCTCCGCAGAGGGCTCCGGGGTCTACGGCGAGATGACCGGAATAAAGCTCGACAGATGGTACGCCTACGGCGTGGAGGGCGAGGCGCTCGCGGAATACGGGCTTGACCCCGAAAATCTCTTCTGCAGGGCGACGATAGCTTATACCGAACAGGTCACGACCTCATCTGGCGAGTCGTCTTCGACCGTCACG
>JAGABQ010000075.1:0-5725 GCA_017614495.1 Clostridia bacterium | reverse complement strand
GCGCCTCGCCCCGAGCCGCAGATACTGCTCGGCCGCCCGTGCGGAGGTCACGCTCGTCTGGGTGGACACGTGCAGCGCCACCCCGGGGCACACCTCGCGCGCCAGCGCCATCACCCCGAGATCGGCGGCGATGATCCCGTCGGCGCCTATCTCACCGAGAAAGCCGAGATGCTCCGTCAGGGCGGGATACTCCTCACCGTGCGGGAGGACGTTCACAGTCACGTATATCTTTTTCCCGAGCCCGTGGGCGTACGACACGGCCTCCGAAAGCTCGTCCCCGGTAAAATTGTCGGCGGCCGATCTCATCCCGAAGACCTTGCCCGAAAGATAGCAGGCGTCGGCCCCGAAACGGAGCGCCGCCGCGAGCTTTTCGGGATTGCCCGCCGGCGAGAGGATCTCGGGTCTTTTTGTTCCCGTCCCGTTCCCGCTCATTCGGCGGCCCTCGCCTCGCAAGCTATGCCGTTGTCGCGGGCGTATTTCAGTATCGCCGAGCCCTCCGACCCGACGAGCGTGACGTTCGTACAGCCGTAAAAGGCGCCGTCGCCTATGCTCGCCGTCCTGTCGGACACCTCGAGTCTCCCTATCGAGACGCACCCGCGGAAGGCGTAGGATTCTATCTTTTGGATGTTTTCGGGTATCTCCGTGACGACGAGCGACGAGCAGTTATAGAACATATTCTCGGCTATCCCCGTCATCCTCCTGCCGAAGGTCACGGAGGTGAGGTTCCCGTTTGCGTAATAACAGTATTTCCCGACGGTCGAGACCGAGTCGGGTATGACGACCTCCCTGAGGTCAGCCGCGTAAAAGCAGTATTTGCCGAGCGAGGCGACCGTCCCGGGCAGATCGCATTTCCGGAGCGCCGTGTTCCTGAAGGCGTAGTCCTCTATCGTCTCGAGCCCTTCGTTCAGCACCGCCTCTCTGAGCGCCGAGCACCCGTCAAAGGCGAAGCGGTCGACTATCCTGATGTTTTTTGAAAAAACGACCTTTTCGAGCTTGCCGTTGTTCTTGAAGGCGTTCTCGCCGATCTTCCTGACGGGCACGCCGGCGGCGCTCTCGGGCAGGGTCACGGTTGTTTCGGTCCCCGAATACCCCGTTATCTCGGAATACGTCACGTAGATATTCAGCGAAAAGCCGTCCCTCACGAGGGTTGAGCTGAGCTTTTCGTCCTCGTTTACCCCTATCACCTTCACGGGCGGGAGGGTGTCGGCTCCGTCTCCGCCACCCGCGCAGGAGGCGGCTGCCGCGACGGCCAGCGTGAGGAGCGCGATAAACAGGACCTTTTTCATTTGTTTTCTCCTTTCAGCTCTCTGAGGTATTCGGCCATCATGAGGGCGTCCCGCGCCTGCGTGCCGTCGGATTCGCATATCACGGACGGGCACAGCCCCTCCTTCGCTATCGCCTCGATAAGCGGCTCGAACTCCGGGCCGTATTCGGTGTCGTCGAAGGTGAGGTGCTCCTTTTCGCCGCCGGCGGGGGTGTACATTATCTTTGAAAAATGACAGTGGAGATATTTCGCGGCGTCCCCGCCGAGCTTTTCCCCGACGTAATCGAAGGTCCGGCGATAGTCGTCGCGCGTGACGTAATACCCGCCGATGTTCCTCGCGTTGAGATGCCCGAAATCGACGACGGGGCGCAGCCGCGGGGAGGCGGAACAGAGCTCGACGACCTCCTCGAGGGTGCCGAGCTGGTTGATCTTGCCCATTGTCTCGACGCCGAAGACGACGTCCGTCCTGACCTCGTCGAGGGCGGCGGCAAGCGTGTCGGCGGAGCGCGCCATCGCGTCGGCCCGGCTCTGCTGAGCGCAGCTCCCGCAGTGAATGACGATTATCCCGGCGCCCATGAGCTCCGCGCACTCGACCGACTTTGCGATATATCCGACGGATTTCATCCTGACCGTGTCGTCGAGGCCCGAGAGGGATATGAAATACGGGGCGTGGACCGAGAGGGTGACGCCGTTCTCCGCGGCCGCTCTGCCGAGCGCCGAAAAGACCGCCGGGGTGTTGGGGACGCCCCTGCCGCATTCGTATTCGAAAGCCGTCAGGCCCTTTTTGACGAGCCACGCGGGGACGTCGGGTGTCTTGAGCTTGTCGGCCCTCATGTCGTCGGCCATCCCGCCCGGCCCGAACACCGGACCTTTTCTGTCATAAAAAGACGTCATCGTGATTTTCTTTCCGTTGAGATTTTTTTGCGGCGCCGGCCTCCCTTGCGCTTCACCCCTCGGTTTCGTTTTCGTCGGGGAGAAGATCCGGGGAGTCCGCGTCGCCGTCCCGTGAGTCGGGCGAGGGTCGGGAACGCGAGAAGCCCGCGAGGGGATTTACGTCCATCGCCTGTTTCATGGACTCGTCGCTGAGATGTGTATATATCTGCGTCGTGTTGAGCTGCTCGTGCCCGAGGATGTCCTTGAGGACCCGGATATCCACCTGCCCCGTCTGGTACATGAGCGTCGCCGCCGTGTGCCGCAGCTTGTGTACCGACAGCCCGCGGTTGTCGAGCCCCGCCTCTTTCAGGTATCTGTAAACCACCGCCTGGACCATCTGCTTGCTTATGCGGCGGTGGCGGGAGCTCAGAAAGAGCGCGTCGCGGTGCCCCGGCTCGGGGTTCTTGTCCCTCTTTTTGAGGTAGTCGGTCAGCGCCGCGCGGCAGGCGTCGTTGAGGTATATCATCCTCTCCTTCGCGCCCTTTCCGGTCACGCGCAGCGTCTTCATGTCCCGGTCTATGTCCCTGAGATTTATCCCCACGAGCTCGCTCAGACGCATACCGCAGTTGAGGAACAGCGTTATTATGCAGAAATTGCGCTCCGTGAATTTTGATTCGTCGTCCATGACGGTGCGCAGGAGCTCTGTGGACTCGTCTTTCGTCAGGTGCTTCGGCAGGGTCTTCGGTATCTTCGGGCTGTCTATGTTCTCCGTCGGGTTGACGGGATATTTGCCCGCCGAGCCGCAGAAATACTTGTAGAACGACCGTACGGATGAGAGCTTTCTCGCCCTCGTCCTCGCGTTGTTCCCCCTGTCCGCCGAGGCGAAGGCGAGGAACGCGATGATCTCGGTCTTGGTAATGCTCTTTGCGAAATCGTCGTCGAGCCGGCTGATGTCGAGAGCATCGAACTCCCCGCCGCTCAGCGGCAGCCCGTTCCGTACCGAAAAAACGTATTTGAAAAGCAGGACAAGGTCGATCCGGTACTGCTCGGCCGTGCCCTTTGACCTGCCCTTGATCACAAGGAGATACTGAAGAAATTCGGTTATCGGCTGAGGCATTTCCACCGTCGTGTCCCTCCCGAAATTTTAACCATCCGTGAATATTTTTTCTTTAATGTAAATTTTGCCCGGCCGCTCTTGAAATGACCATCGAATGCGGATAAAATATTAACAAGCGCGATTCAGGCAAAAAAGGAGCCGTAATGATCGGTTTTATAAAAGACAATTCTTATTCCGTGTTCAAAATGATAATAAATCAGGTCGCAATGGCGATTTTCGGCCTTGCCCTGACATTCGCGACGTCGTCCTTCGACACGATCTTTCTCATCGCGTCGATCTTCGCGGCGCTTTTCTACATGGTCCTGCTCTACACGATGACATGGGACGTGGGCCGTGAACAGTCGAGGTCGATAGAAACCGGCAAGCGCAGATACGTCCCGCTCAGCGGCGCTTACATGTCCCTCCTCGCAAACGCCCTGAACATCATCCTCGCCGTCATGATCATCGTCGGATACTGTTCCGCCGCCGAATTCATAATGAGGGACGCGGCCGGCGAGATAACTCAGGACGCCTCGCTCGCCGTCAGCACGGCGCCGTCGGCCCCCGAATGGGCGACGAACGTCTACGGCATCGGAAAGCTCGTCCTGACCTTCCTCTTCGGCATGTACAACGGCATAATCGCCGCCCTGCCGACGCTCAATCCGTGGATATATATCCTCCTCGTCCTGCCCTCCGTCGTCGTGTGCGGCGTCGCCTATCCATTGGGCGTCAAGGGCAAAAGCTTCACCGGGCTCCTCGGCAAAAAGCCGTCGCTCGAGTAAAACGAACAGGCCGGATATTCAGGCAGCCCCGAACGGGGCTGCTTTTTCATGATATCAGACGAGTTTCTTTACGAACTCCCCTATGCGCCGGAGCGCCTCCTCTATGTGCTTGAGAGAATAGGCGTACGATATGCGCGCGAATCCGCTGCCGCACTCGCCGAAGGCGTCGCCGGGTACGATGGCCACGCCGGCTTCGTTCAGCAGCCGCTCGCAGAAGGTCTCGCTGTCGAGACCGAATCCGCCGATGTTCGGGAAGACGTAGAAAGCCCCTTCGGGCTCGAAAACCGGTATGCCGAGCGCCCTCAGCCCCGAGACGAGGAATCTCCTCCTGACGTCGTATTCGCCGGTCATCTCCTCGATGTCGGAGTCGCCGTTGCGCAGCGCCTCTATCGCCGCGAACTGCGACGCGGTCGGGGCGCACATTATGGCGAACTGGTGTATCTTGAGCATCTGCCTCGTTATCTCGACGGGGGCTGCGGTATATCCCATCCGCCAGCCGGTCATGGCGTAGGCCTTGGAGAATCCGTTGACGACGACGGTGCGCTCCCTCATCCCCTCGAGCGAGGCGACGGACACGTGTCTCCCGCCGTAGGTCATCTCGGCGTATATCTCGTCGGAGAGCACGTACACGTCCGTTTCGCGGAGTATCTCGGCGATCTTTTCGAGGTCGTCCCGCTTCATCACTGCGCCCGTCGGGTTGTTCGGGAACGGGAGGACGAGGAGCTTGGTCTTAGGGGTTATCGCCGCGCGGAGCTTTTCCGGTGTGAGCCGGAAAGCGTCCTTTTCTTCCGTCGTGACTGTGACGGGAACGCCGCCGCAGAGCTTTGCTATCGGCTCGTAGCACACGAAACAGGGGCTGGGTATAATGACCTCGTCCCCGGGGTTTATCACGGCTCTCATGGCGAGGTCGATCGCCTCCGACCCGCCGACCGTCACGATGATCTCGTTTTCGGAATAATCCAGGTCAAAGCGGCGCGAGAGATACCGGGATATCTCTCTGCGCATCTCGATAAGACCGCTGTTAGAGGTGTAATACGTCTTCCCCGCCACGAGACTTTCGATGCCCGCCTCGCGTATGTGCCACGGGGTGACGAAATCCGGCTGACCGACCGTCAGCGCGATGACGTCCGACCTGCCGCCGATCATATCGAAAAATTTGCGTATGCCGGAGGGCTTCAGCCCCTGCGCCGTCCGCGACAGGGTCTTTTCGTAATCCATCACTGCAGCTGGTCTCTTTCGTCTCTCTGCGGAGCGCGGTAAATCACGCCCTTGTCCTTGTACTTTTTCAGCACGAAATGCGTCGCCGTGGAGATTATATCCTCCATCGGGGCGAGCTTGTACGCCACGAAATACGCGACGTCCTTCATCGTCTGGCCCTCTATGACGAGCATAAGGTCGAAGCCGCCCGACATGAGATACAGACTCTGCACCTCGGGATAGTTGTATATGAGCTGGGCGATCTTGTCAAAGCCGCGGTCGCGCTGAGGCGCTACCTTGAGCTCGATGAGAGCCGAGACGTATTCGCGGTCGGTCTTGTCCCAGTCGACGAGCGCCTTGTAGCCGAGGACGGTGCCGTCCTTTTCGTATTCGTCGATTTTCTGCCTGACCTCTCCGGCCGTGAGCCCGCACATAGCGGCGAGCTGTTCCGGGGTATATCTGCAGTCCTTTTCAATAAGTCTGAGCAGCTTGTCCATACTTTTTCCTTTCGGG
>JAGABQ010000074.1:0-7600 GCA_017614495.1 Clostridia bacterium | reverse complement strand
CTGACCACAATGAAGTATATCGGCGAGTGCCTTGACGGAGTGAAAGACCCCTCGATCCTCGAGATCGGCGCGGGGACGGGCAGATACAGCGTGACTCTCGCGAAACAGGGCTTTGACGTGACGGCGGTCGAGCTCGTCGACCACAATCTCGAGCTGCTCCGCTCAAAGCTTGACGGCTCGGAGCCGATCAGAACGATAAAAGGCAACGCGCTCGACCTATCGTTCCTTCGGGACGGGACCTTTGACCTCACCATGCTGCTTGGACCTATGTATCATCTGTTCACACGGGAGGACAAGCTCCAGGCGCTTTCGGAGGCCGTCAGAGTGACGAAACCGGGCGGCTGTATTCTCGTCGCCTACTGTATGAACGAGCCGACGGTGATACAGTATGTCTTCGGCGGGGACCATCTCAAAGAGATAACCGAACGCCGGCTCCTTACGCCCGACTGGCACTGCGTGAGCTGTCCGAGCGAGGTTTTCGACCTTGTCCGCACAGAGGACATCGCGTCGCTCGACGCGGAAATGCCCGTTACGCGCGTCAAGCTCGTCGCCTCCGACGGAGCGACAAAATATTACAGAGAAATGGTCGACTCGATGGACGACGAAACGTTCGGGAGCTGGATGGACTACCATTTCGCGATTTGCGAACGCCAGGATCTCATCGGCGCTTCGCACCATACGCTCGACATCCTCCGGAAAAACGGAGCGGAAAGTCCGGCCGGCGCGGCCTCGCGGAGGTGACGGCTTGCACTTCGGATTTTCATACGTCGGGCTGATATTTCTTATCATGCTGTTCGTCCCGAACATACTGTGGACGAAAAACCAGCCGAAAGATTATGAAAAATACTCAAAAAACGAGAATAAAGTACTGCTGATTCTCGAACGTTTCGGCGAGGTTTCGGTTTCCTGCCTTGTCCTGATCTTCAGCGATTTCAACGTGCAGGGCGCAGATTTCCGGCTTTTGTGGCTCGCGGCGGCGCTTGTGTGCATGATTCTGTACGAAATATTCTGGATCAGATACTTCCGCAGCGAAAAAACCATGAAGGATTTTTACCGCGGCATCGCGGGCGTACCCGTCGCCGGCGCGACGCTGCCCGTCATCGCCGTCCTTCTCATCGCCGTGTACGGGAAGAATCCGTTTCTGTTCATAGCGGGGACGGTCCTCGGGATAGGGCATATCGGGATACATCTCGCTCATAAAAAAGAATGTGACTCCGCGGAGGGAGAATAAAATGGCAAATCTGATCGTCGTATGCGGCCCGCAGGCCGTGGGCAAAATGACGGTGGCGGAGCATCTGAGAGACAAGCTCCGCTACAACATGATGATGAATCACGACAGTATAGAGATCTCGGACAGGATATTCGGCTTTGCAACGCTTTCGCAGAAGGAATTCAACGCGGTTTTCAGAGAAAAAGCGTTCGAGATAGCCGTGAAAAACGGCGTGGATCTTATCTTCACATACGTCTGCGCTTTCGATATGCAGGAGGAGCGCGACTATCTTACGGGGCTATGTCGGCTTTTCACCGAAAACGGCGGGGAGTTCTATTTCGTCGAACTGAGCGCCGATTTCGAAACCAGACTGGCTAGGAACGAAACTCCGCACAGAATGGAACGCAAAGCGTCAAAACGCGACGTTTCGTGGAGCAGAGCGAATCTCATCGAAGACGCGGAAAACCACCGCCTGAACTCGGCGGAGGGGGAAACGTGGTTCAAAAATCACATCAAGATCGACAACACCGATCTTCCCCCGGATAAAGTCGCCGATATCGTTATAGAATCGTTCGGCCTGATCCCTGACGAAAAAGAAGAAAAGGAATACCGCTACGGCGTGTAAGTTGTTAACAAATTGTAAATTATGGCCAGCGTATTGACAAAATAAATACGGTTTGATATAATTTCACGCTGGTTTAATACGCACACGGCGGCACTTCGGTGAACTATACTTTTTCCGTCGTGGAGGCAGAACCGAAGAAAGGATGACAAAAATGTCAGTAGTATCAGTCAAGCAGCTGCTTGAAGCAGGCGTCCATTTCGGACACCACACAAGAAGATGGAACCCGAAAATGTCGGAATACATCTTCACCGAAAGAGGCGGCATCCACATCGTCGACCTCCAGAAGACAGTCAAGAAATTTGACGAAGCGTATGACTACGTAAGAGAGCTCTCCTCCGGCAACGGCAACATTCTCTTCGTGGGAACGAAGAAACAGGCCGCCGACGCCATCAAGGAAGAGGCGGAGCGCTGCGGCATGTTCTACGTCAACATGAGATGGCCGGGCGGAATGCTCACCAACTTCAAAACCATCAAAAAGTCCATCGCGAGACTCAACGCGCTTTACGCCATGCGCGACGAGGGCGTTTTCGATGCTCTCACCAAGAAGGAAGTCGCGGCTCTTCTCAAGGAAATGAATGACCTTGAAAAGTCCTACGGCGGTATCAGAAAGATGGAGAAACTCCCCGACGCGATCTACGTCGTGGACACCAAGAACGAGCACAACGCAGTCGCGGAAGCCAAGAAGCTCGGCATCCCGGTCGTGGGTATAGTCGACACCAACTGCGATCCCGACGACGCCGATTACATCATACCCGGCAACGACGACGCCATCCGCGCGATCAGACTCCTGACCTCCCTCATCGCCAACGCGGTCATCGAGGGCAAACAGGGCGAGCAGATCGAGGACGCAGCCGCAGAGCCGGCAGCAGCCGAGTCCGAACCGGAAGCAGCAGCGGAGGAATAATATAATGGCACAGATCACAGCAAAACAGGTCGCGGATCTCCGCGCAAAGACCGGATGCGGTCTTATGGAATGCAAAAAGGCGCTTGTCGAGGCGGAAGGCGATTTTGACGCGGCGGTAAAGATCCTCCGCGAAAAGGGACTCGCCACCGCGGCGAAAAAGGCCGACCGCGTGGCAGCCGAGGGCGTCGTTGACATCATGAGAAGCGACGACGGCAAGGTCGCCGCGATGATCGAAGTCAACGCAGAGACCGACTTTGTCGCGAAGAACGACACGTTCCTTCAGTTCGTGAAGGGTCTTCTCCGCACCATCCTGTCGCTCAGACCGTCCACCCTTGAGGAGCTCAAAGCGAGCAAGTTCGACGGCGGCGAAAGCACGGTCGACGAAACTCTCGTTCAGATGATCGCGACGATCAAGGAGAACATCTCCATCCGCCGCTTCCTCGTTGCCGAGGGTCAGCTCAACACCTACATCCACGGCCACGGACAGACCGGCGTTATCGTACAGTTCGACACCGACGACGAGACGGCGGCCGGCGAGGCATTTGCCGAGATGTCGAAGAACGTTGCTCTTCAGGTCGCCGCGATGAACTGCCAGTACGTCGATATCCCCGCGGTTCCCGCCTCCGTCATCAAGGAAGAGACCGAGATCAACTCCGTCAAGATCAAGAACGACCCGAAGAACGCCTCCAAGCCCGACGCGATAATCGCGAAAATGGCCGAGGGAATGCTGAAGAAGTTCTACACTCTCGTCTGCCTCTCCGAGCAGGCATACGTCAAGGAAGAATCCATGACCGTCGGCAAGTACGTCGAGTCCGTCGCCAAGCAGGTCGGCAAGCCGATCAAGCTCGTTCAGTTCTATCGCTTCGAAAAAGGTGAAGGAATCCAGAAGAGAGAAGACAACTTTGCCGAGGAGATCGCAAGTCTCGTAAAATAATAAGGCGTGATATCCTTCGCTCCCCGCCGTATACCGGCGGGGAGCTTTTTTCAGCGTTTCCGTTGACAAAAACCGCGCAAAACTGTATAATACTTTTTGATTTGATTGCCTTATCGCATGCCGCCGGGACGGATATCCTTCCCGACAGTCATTTTTCCGAAGGAGGGATGCCGTTTGAAAAAGAAAGTCCTGATCCTGCTCGCAGCGCTGCTGCTCATCCTGCCGCTTTGCTCGTGCAGTATCATTTCAACGATCGGATCGCTCGGGACAGAGCGTGACGACCCGATCGTCGGCGACGGAACGTCGTACACCGCTTTTATAAAAATCATGAAGGAGATAAAGGAGCGGGGCGACAAAACCGCCGGAATGGATATGCCGGTCAACAGCGAATATTATTATTCCTTCGCCGGGGCGTCGGTCAGCGCCTTCCGGTACGCCGTTGAATATATCCTCTGGCTGAAAGGCGAGGGGGACACCCTCGCATCGTTCACGTCGGGAAGCAGATACAGCGGCTTTTCCGTGATCGCAGAGATAAACTACTCCTCCCCGTACCCGAGTTATTTCGAAGGCCTCGTGTACGAAGTACAGGGCAAAAGCGACGAGGCGATAGAGGACTACGCCTGGGCCTCCGTGATGCCGGCCTTCCCCGACGAGGGACTTGATTTCTACTATCTGAAGAAAATGGACGTCGCAAAACTCTACAAACTGCGCGATTCTCTGCGTGAAGTCGAGGAATCGATATACTCGGTTTACTCTCCGTTCCTGACGGGAAGCGAATGGGACCGCGCGATGTTCGACACGGAATATCTTATCGCCCTGTCTTCCGAAAGCGTGAAAAACTCGGACAACGTCTCGGCCCTCTATTACGCGAAACAAGCGCTCAGGATAAACCCGTTTGACGAGCTGGTATGGCAGAACGCAGCGTTCTGCGCGATATGCGCCGAGGATTTCGTGCTCGCCGGAGAGTACATAGACGAGGCGACGGCGATATTCCCCGAAAACGCAAAACTTTCGGAGATAAAGGGCGCGATGCTCGAAGCGATCGAAAAGGAGGCGCCGTGATGAAGAAGATCAACAAAATCATTTCGGTACTGCTCGCGCTTGCGCTCGCGATAATCCCTTCCCTTCCCATCCTTCCGGCGTCGGCGGAAGGCGGAGCCTCCGGCGGGGGCGAGATTGTCGGCATTGATTACAGCCGCATAACGCAGAAGGCGGACGGCGGCAAGAGAAACTATCCCGTTGAGCTGAAACTCGGAAACCTGACGTTCAGCGGAGAACTCATCGGCGAGATCGGGATCACGATGGAAGAGTTGAACGCTATAATCAATCAGACGCTCAGTGAAAAAGGACTCACCGCCGAGCGCGTCGCGCTCGTCAGGAAGATCGCGGAACGCGTCCAGAGCGACGCGAAGCTCTACTGGGGAGACCAGGTGGCCGAAGGGCTCCTCTCATATCTGCAGATACCCGGCACGGCCTTCAGCGTAGGCGATTATTACGATTACGTCGTCCACGACGATCTCAATCCTGCCGCTTTTTCGGCCAAAAAGGCAGCGGCGGAAGATGCCGCCAAGGCCGGCCTCAAAGCCGCCGCGAAGGCCGGCGGCAGGGTCGGGCGCGTTGCAAAGGCCACGGGGAACGCCGTCGGCAAGATCCCGATGCTCGGTCAGCTCGTCAACACCGCGCTCGTCGCGAACAGCTGGCTTGACGGAAGCAAGCGTTTTGACGAATATCTCGAGCTTCTTGAA
Source organism: Clostridia bacterium (assembly GCA_017614495.1). Classification (GTDB taxonomy): domain Bacteria; phylum Bacillota; class Clostridia; order Oscillospirales; family CAG-272; genus Colimorpha_A. The sequence continues at coordinate 2,182 of JAGABQ010000074.1, read as the reverse complement.
GAAAATCTCGCGATAATCAACGACTTCTACGCCGCGTGCAGCCGCCGCGCCTCTGATCTTGCCGAAAGCAGAGACGAGGGGAGCACCTGGAAGATCAGGTTTGACAAAAGAAAGAACTACCGTACCTACAACTGCACGTTCTGGGGCATTCCCGGGAATATAATGAGCTGCGAGATCAGCGGAACGCTCACAAACAGCGGAAGGGGCGCTGAAGGCACGTATTCCGGGACGCTGTGGCTGGAGTTCTCGGCCGTCGACTTTTCACAGGTTGAAAACAATACCGAAAAAACGTCGGGACTGAAGCCCGTGATCACTCCCATATACACGACGGGAGGATACACAAAGACATCCGATACGGGTGGCAAAACGGCCCTCAGATGCGAGTCGCAGGGTCAGCTCACCTTCTATATCGCCGGGACCGAGGGAACGGTCAAACCGAACGTCGTGGGCAGTCTCTCAAACGACAAAGAGATAACGTTTTCGTTTGACCGGAGTTTTGAATGGCACAACGAGAGATACGCGGCGCTCGGCTCTCACGGAATAACCGAAGCCGTCGTGACGGGAAACAGCATCGACTCGGTGCGTATGAAAACCTTTTCAAAGGTATACAGCGATAACGGCAGAGTGGAATCGGTCGAATCGGACGAAACCTACGGCATGGATCCCGGAGACGTGCTCGCGCCGCTTGACAGCGATCCCGTGATAACGATCAGATTCAGCTGATCAGAACGGAGGAAAACATGAACGGACGTTCAGCCGCCTTCACGGCGCTGCTGCTTTCATTGATAACGGTCTTACTGCTCGCCTCTTGCGGGTGGGTGAATATCGGATATACCGACGACGAGGACGACCCGCCGCTTATACGAACCGAAGAGCCGGCTTTCCCGCTGCCGTCCGAAACGACGGGTGACGGCGGGGCTGTCTCTCAGAACGAAGGGAAATGGCCGGACAACGAATATACCCGGCGCGTCCCCGCTCCGAACTTCGTGATCTTTATGTCCACTCCCGATGAAGACGGTTTTTCGGCTGTTTCACAGTCGGCGAAGCTTGAAGACGTAAAAGCGTACGCCGCAAAGGTAAAGGAAGCGGGTTTCAAAATCGATATCGACGAAACTGAACAGAGCGTTTTCGGCGTTGCGATTTATACTTTCTCGGCGGACGACGGCGACGGATATCACGTCGATATAAGCTTCACCGCCGGATCGTGCGCGATATCCATAAGTAAATAATCATGTAAAAAGCAAAGCAGACTGATGTCATAATCAGTCTGCTTTTTGTATCGGTTTGTTTGTCAGGCACGAGCCGTATCGCGCCGCGATGCCCGGCTCATTTTTCAAAGCGTCACTTCGCCGGGTTCATCATCGTTCCGATGAAGAACGGGATATTAGTCTCGGTGTCTATGAGCATATAAACGAACGGTCTGTCGAGAATAACGGATTTTTCGGTGAAAGCGCCGCCGTTTTTAGCCATTTCGACGACCGTAGCCGCCCCTGCCCGGGTCCCCTTTTCACCGACCGAAACAAAGGTCTTGTGTATCACGCGGCTGATAAAGATATTCGCATCGCGGTACGATCCGATGAGGGAGAAATCCGCCCCTGATCCGTCAAACGCCGTCGGCATGCCCATGCGTATCAGCACGTCAGACATCTCGGTATTGTATTCCGTCTCAAATTTGGGGAGCATGACGTCGACCGACACCTCCTCCGGCGAGGAAAGCATGTCGCGGAGCGCCTTCCCGTCGAGAGCTCCGACATAATCGCTCACCGTGACGCCTTCGTTCGGGAGCAGCGCGGCGAAAGCGTACCGCCGTCCGTCATAGTATTTGATGAATCCCGTTGCTTTGCCGTCCTCGATATACGCGGTCTCTGTCGAGTGCATCAGCACGGCGGTCTCCTCCGTGCCGTCTTCGAGCGTGAACTGCCATTCCCTGATCTGATTTTCCTTTGTGTAGATCTCCTCCCACTCGGCTTCGAAGGCGAGGGCGTTTATCAGATACATGATAGCGGTTTCGGGGATAGCGTCGAGAACCTCGGGAATCATTCCGTCCGTCCTCTCTTTTACCCAGTTATTGATATCGTTCAGAGTCGATTTGTCAAACGGGGCTTTGTACGCGCCCGCGCCGTAATAATCGGCGTTTGTCTGAAGGAAATCGCGCCTGACGGAAAAATTATCGTCGGCCTTG
>JAGABQ010000073.1:0-12545 GCA_017614495.1 Clostridia bacterium | reverse complement strand
GTTGCTGCCGAGGAAGTCTATGAGCTTATGACGCACCATTTCCTTGATGTTCGCACGCGCGGGCTTCAGATACTCGCGGGGATCGAACTTGTCGGGATGCTCGGCCATGAACTTGCGGATAGTGCCTGTCATGGCAAGACGCAGGTCTGAGTCGATGTTTATCTTGCAGACCGAGAGAGACGCGGCCTTGCGGAGCTGCTCCTCCGGAACACCGATAGCGCCGGGCATATTCCCGCCGTAAGCGTTTACCATCTCAACGTATTCCTGAGGAACGGAGGACGAGCCGTGCAGGACTATCGGGAAACCGGGCAGGCGGCGCGACACCTCTTCCAGAATGTCGAAGCGGAGCTGGGGTTTTGTTCCCGGCTTGAATTTATACGCGCCGTGGCTGGTGCCGATGGCGATGGCCAGAGAGTCGACGCCCGTCTTGCTGACGAATTCCTCGACCTCTTCGGGACGGGTATAGGATGAATCCTCGGCGGAGACCTTTACGTCGTCCTCTATGCCGGCGAGGCGTCCGAGCTCGCCTTCAACGACTACGCCGTGCGCGTGAGCGTATTCGACGACTTTTTTCGTAACGGCGATATTATCCTCGAAGCTGTGGTGAGAACCGTCGATCATGACCGAGGTGAAGCCCCCGTCAATGCAGGATTTGCAGATATCGAAATCGGCTCCGTGATCGAGGTGAAGCGCGAGATCGACCCCGCTGTCCTCTATCGCCGCCTTGGCAAGAGCCATAAGATACGCGTGTTTTGCATATTTTCTTGCTCCGGCAGATACCTGAAGGATAACGGGAGACTGTGTGTCGTGAGCCGCCTCGGTTATCGCCTGGATTATTTCCATGTTGTTGATGTTGAAAGCGCCGATCGCATATCCGCCCTCGTAGGCTTTGCGGAACATTTCGGTGGTGGTAACAAGTGCCATTTAAAGTACCCTCCGTTACGGAAAATTATTTACAGTATTATTATACTCCCGATAATGAAAAAAATCAACGTTTTTTTCATTTTTTTGTTTTTTCAGCGGCAAAGCTCAGCGAGGTCCAGGATAAGGCGCTCGGTCTTCTCCCACCCGAGGCAGGGATCGGTGATCGATTTGCCGTAAACCCCGTCGCCTATCTTCTGACAGTCGTCCTCGATGTAGCTTTCTATCATAAAGCCCTTTATGAGCTTTTTCAGGTCGGGAGATTCGATCCTGCTGTGCATGACCTCCTTGGCTATGCGCGGCTGGGCGGCGAACTGCTTGCCTGAGTTCGAGTGGTTCGTATCTATGAGCACAGCCGGATTGGTGAGGTCTTCGCGCTTTGCGTAGAGATCGCAGAGGAACATGAGATCCTCGTAATGATAGTTGGGCATGGTCTGGCCGTGCTTGTTCACGTATCCGCGGAGTATCGCGTGGGAATACGGGTTGCCGTTTGAATGCACCTCCCACCCGCGGTATATGAATGTGTGTTTGTGCTGGGCCGCCGTGATTGCGTTCATCATTATCGAAAGGTCGCCGCTCGTCGGGTTTTTCATCCCGACGGGGATGCCGACCCCGCTCGCCGTCAGGCGGTGCTGCTGATTTTCGACGGATCTCGCGCCGACTGCGACGTAGCAGAGCATGTCGTCGAGATATTTGTGGTTTTCGGGATAAAGCATCTCGTCGGCACAGGAAAAGCCCGTTTCGCGCAGAGCGCGCATGTGGAGCTCCCTTATTGCCACGATGCCCTTGAACATATCCGGTTTTTCGTTCGGGTCGGGCTGGTGGAGCATGCCCTTGTAGCCGTCGCCCGTCGTTCTCGGCTTGTTAGTGTATATCCGGGGTATGATGAATATTTTGTCGGACACCTTCTCCTGCAGGCCGCGGAGACGGGTTATGTAATCGATCACGCTGTCCTCGCGGTCGGCGGAGCAGGGACCGATGACGAGGATCAGCCGGTCTTCGCTCCCGGACAGTATGCTTTTCAGCTCGGCGTCGCGCTTTTTTACAATTTCCGCGAGCTCGGCCGTGAGCGGGTACATTTCCTTGACTTCGGCCGGAACGGCGAGCTTGCGCTCAAAAATCATATCCATCGTTATTCCTCTTTCCTTACGTTGCTTTTGTCGAATTTGCCGCGCCGTTCTGTTGAAAGGCGCATTTTTTCTCTCATTTTTTCGGTATCTCCGTCGGCGAGCAGATTCCTGAACTCCGAAAGCTCCGACAGGAACAAATCGATCTGCCTGAGCAGCTCCGCGCGGTTGAGCATGAAAAGCTCGCTCCACATGACGTCGTTTATCCTCGCGATGCGCGTGAGATCGCGGAAAGAGTCTCCCGTGTAGTCGATGAGGTGATCCGTCTCGCGGCAGGTCATGAGGCACACGGCGATACAGTGGGTGAGCTGTGACAGATAGCCGATCATTTCGTCGTGCTTTTCGGGGGAAAGCTCGGTTATGCGGGCAAATCCAAGCGCGTTTCCGAGCGCGCGGCAGACAGCAACGCCGTATTCCGAGTTGTTTTCCGTCGGGACCACGATGTAGTTAGCGCCGTAAAAGATCGTTTCGTCGGAGTTTTCCGCGCCGCTGAGCTCGCGCCCCGACATCGGGTGCGCGGATATGAACTCAACCCCGTCCGGCATGAGGGCCTGCGCCTTCCTGACGACGGGCGTTTTTACCCCGCTCACGTCGGTCACGACGGTCCCGGGGGCAAACAGCCGGCCGTACTCCCCGAGCCAACCGAGCATCGCGTCGGGGTACAGCCCGAGGACGACGAGACGCGCCTTTCCGACAGCGTCCGCGTCGACCGTGAGATATGCCTCTCTGACGAGATCCTCTTTCAGGAGATAGTCAGCTGTTTCGCGGCGCCTGACTATTGCCGAGACGTTTTTGAATCCGGCTTTTTTCAGCCCTTTGGCGTAGCTCCCGCCGATAAGCCCCACGCCTATCAGCAGTATTTCGATATTTCTGTCAAGTGATTCGGTCATTTTTTCCACCGTCTTTCGTGAGCGGATATTATATCATATTCCGCGCATTTTTTCAAGTGTACCGAAGCCGGAGTCACGGAAAAAGGGAGGGCGGGGCCCTCCCGTGAAAGCGTTTGCGCCTTTATTACCGGACAGCTTTGAGACTCAGGGTGAACGATTCTCCCGAATGAGGCGGTCGGTCGGAGACGTTTATTCCCGCCGACATGAGGAATTTCCCGGAGAAAGTCCTTTCCGTCCCCTTGAGCAGATAATATCTGTCGGGGTCGAGCCCTCCCGGTCTAATAAACCGTGCGCGGCAGACGTTCTCCGCCGTGTTCACCACGCTGACGAGCGCCCGGTCTTTTTCTTCCGAGACGAACTCCCACGCGACGTACGCCTTCCCGTCCCACGGGCAGACGAGCCGGTAGAGGTCGCCTTTGTGTATGAGATCGTACGTGTCGTGATATTCCGCCACCTGTCGTCTGACGGTCTCTTTTTCCTTATCGGTCAGCTTGCCGGGGTCGAGCTCATAGCCGAACGATCCCCACATTGCGACGACGCCCTTTGTGTCGTAGCCGGTCGAATTGTTCGCCGAAACGTGCGCGCCCATCGTCGACGCGGGATAGCACAGGGAAGTTCCGAACTGTATCGGGATCCTGTCGAGCGCCGAGGTGTTGTCGGAACACCACGCCTGCGGCGCGTAATACATCATGCCGAGGTCAAATCTCCCGCCGCCTCCGGAGCAGCTTTCGATGAGCAGCCCGGGGAATCTTTTCGTCAGTCTGTCGAGGAGATCGTACGTGCCGAGCACGAAGCGGTATGAAAACTCGCATGACCTTTCCGGCGGGAGCAGGGCGCTGCCCGGCTCCGTGACGTTGCGGTTGAAGTCCCATTTGAGATAGTCTATATCGTATTCCGAGAGGATCTTTTCCATCTGTGAGAAGACGTTGTCACGTACGTCCTTTCTCGATACGTCGAGAACGTACTGATAACGGCCGACCGACCTCTCGCGCTCCGGCAGATGAACGCACCAGTCGGGATGGGCGCGGTAAAGATCCGAATCGGGCGAGATCATTTCCGGCTCGAACCAGATGCCGAACTTCAGCCCGAGCTTTTTGACTCCGTCGACAAGCTCTCCGAGCCCGCCGGGGAATTTCGCTTCGTTGACGTACCAGTCGCCGAGCGACGACCTGTCGTCAAATCTTTTGCCGAACCATCCGTCGTCCATGACGAGCATTTCAAGTCCGAGCGCCTTCGCCTCCGCCGCGAATCCGAGTAGCTTTTCCGCGTTGATGTCCATATACGCGGCCTCCCAGGAATTTATGAGCAGCGGACGCTTTCTGTCTCTCCATTCGCCGCGAACGACGTGCCTGTTGACGAGCTTGTGGAATGCGCGCGACATGCCGCCGAGTCCTTCGTTCGAGTACACCGCGACGGCCTCGGGGGTGACAAAGCTCTCCCCAGGCTCGAGGAAATATGAAAAGCCGTCCGGGCAGATGCCGACGTTTACGCGCGTGTCGTTGTAAAAATCACGCTCGGCGGATATTTCGAAATTGCCGCTCCACAGCAGGGAAAAGCCGTACGCTTCCCCGTATTCCTCGGTCGCGTCACGCCCGACGATGGCGGTGAAGGGGTTCATATAATGGGACGACGCCCCGCGGCGCGACACGATCGAGGTTTTTCCGTGCGAAAGCGGCGCGCGCTCAAAACTGCGTTCGTTAAAGTATTTGCCGTAGAGGCGTATCACGTCGAGGTCCTCTCCGCGGAGAGAGAACGACGCGCTGAATGCGCTCTCGACCCTGACGGGGGAATCCGCGGAATTGATTATGACCGCCCTGCGGGCTATCACCGGGAGATCCGCAAAAACGGTATAATACAGCTCGGCCGACACGCCGGTCGCCGGGTCGCGCAGCAATACGGTCAGGGTTTCACAGTCGTCCTGTCTGTCACAGTACGTCGACGGCATGCCCTCGATTTCCGGTTTTCCCTTTGCCGTTTTGTGCGAAACGTAGCGGAAATCCGTCCCGACGTCTCCGTTTTTGTTCTTTACCGACACGGCCGGCATGCGGAAGTCGGCGACGGACGAGCCGGAATACTCAAGGGGCGTTCCGTCAGCCGAGAAAACGTGGCCGCCTATCGCCGGGTTTGACGGGATGAACGAAGGGAAGTGATCCCTAAAAATGTCGTTTTCTTCAAAAGGGATATCGGGGACGCCGTCTCCGAAATACAGGTGAACGGGATAACCGGCGCCGTTTATGCCGAAGATATAGCTGACTCCCGCGCCGTTCAGCGCGAATATCTTTTTGTTTTCATCATAGACGATCATGCGTGGCCTCTCTGATGTGTTTAACGTGATTTTCTGAAATTACCGACAGCGCCCGCCGTTTGAGCGGGCGCTGATTTTGCGTAAAAATGTTCAGGGAAAAACCTTCCCGCAGGAAAGCACGACGCCCTCCGTATCGGTGACGATCCTCTCGCCGCAGGGGAAGGTAAACGCCGTTTTTCCGTTTATCTCGCCGGAGGATTTGGAGCCGTCGTTTTTCAGGGTATAGGTCTTTTCGCCTATTTTCTGTGCGTACTCACATCCGCCGGAGTCTCCGAGCGTCGACCAGATAAGCCGGCCGCGCCTGTACTCTACCCCGTACATGTGAACCGTGAAGTTAAGGAACGCGAGCGCCGTCGGGCCGTAGTCCCCGCTTTTTGACGCTCTCGCCGCCTGCGGGACGCAGGTGAAAGGATCGAACTGTTGGGTGAAAAGGACGGGGTCGTTCATCGCGAGCGCGTCGCAGAGCTTGTGCCCGAAAACGGGAACGAGGCCGAACAGGCCGTAGTTTTCGAGCGCCCGGACCGATCGCTGATAGGTCAGCCCCTCGGGCTGGCCGCTCCAGTTGTTGTCCGGATCGGAGATGAACAGCGGATCGTTCGCGGCGACGGACGTCAGGGGCATGGGGGTAAAGAACTCGTTTTCGTTTAGCAGATGCTCGTTTACGAACCTGAGCGCTTTTTTCGTTTCGTACGCTCCGTGATACATCACGCGGAGATTGTTGTGGATGAGGGTATCGAGAAACTCATTGTCACAGTCGCGGTCGTACAGCGCCCCGCGATCTTCGCGCCACAGATAGGAATTGAGCGTCTTTTTCGTCTTTGCCGCGCGGTCAAGCCATTTTTTCTCCTCCCCGTTTCCGAGGAGCTTTGAGATCTCGGCGAGGGTGATACACCCGTCGTAGGAGTAGGCCATCACGTCCATAGATTCGTACGGGAGGCGCGCCTGTCCGTACGGCGGGTCGTCGCTGCCCCACGCGTTGGGGCCGCCGAAAAATCTCGCCGCGGAGTCCTCGCCCGTGTCCCACACGCAGAAGGATTCGAGACATCCGTTCCCGTCCGTGTCGCGGGTCTTCCAGAGATAATCGTCAAATCCCGAGAGTACGCGGTACAGGTCGTTCAGATAAACGGGATCTTTTCCCGAGAGATACCACATATTGAGGGCGTGATACGGGAAACAGTATCCCTGAAAATGCGAATACATTAACCGCATATTCCCGTTATCAAAATGCAGCACGGAGGGGATCCTGCCGTCCTCGCGGACGTTTTCCATAAAGAGCAGCTGATTGTTCATCGCGACGTCAACGTCGCGGGAGGCGTACATTTCGCCGCCCATCGGCTGGGTCTCGAGCCAGAGGCCGTTGTAGATCCCGCCTTCAACGAGCACGCGCCTGCCGTTCCAGCACTTTATGTTCTGCTTTTCGACGGCTTCGGCGGCGTCAAAAACCCGCTGCCACTTTTCGTCGCTCGTCGAAAAGCTTACCGAGGTCCGGGGAAAGATCATTGTCCCGCCGCGAGCTTTGCGTACGTCTGGTGCAGTTTGAGGAGAGACGCTTCCCAGCTGAAGGAGCTCTCGCCGAGCGCCGACGCGACCGTCTTGTGATTCCTTACGCAGTCGCGGAAGAGATAGTAAAGCCGGTTGAGCGTGGGGGCGAAGAGCACGGAGATGTCGTAGTTTCTCCCCTTCATTATGAGGTCAAGCATGAGCTCGTCGTTCTTGTCGTCGGTATATCTGTCCTTGAGGGTGATGTCGTAGTATGCCGTGACGACCGTACGATAGCTTTCGCAGGTCAGGGATTCGGTCACCTTTCCGACGAAGTCCGTATCCTCGACGTTGTAGGCCATACAGAGGACGGAGAAGTTGTCGTGAGCGTTGCTGTAATACTCTTTCTGATCAGCGGAGAGCTTGGGATAGGGAAGAACGCCGTAGGGATCCTCCATGTCCTTGCCGTAGTTTGCGAGGACGTTGACCGTCCCGTCAATGAACATGACGTTTCCGGCCGAGAACATCTTGTATCTGTCGCTGTATTCGCTGTCAAGGAGACTCACGTACGAGCCGTTGCTGTTGAAGAACAGATCGCTGACCTTTTCGTAGGCGAGCTGGAGCTTTTCGGTGTTCGTGGCGAGAGAAAGCTCGCCGTACGCGTTCTTAGCGGTCAGGTCAACGCCGAAGGACGCGGGATAGGCGTCGAGGTTCGTGACCACTCCGGCGGCAAAGCCGTAGAGGTCCTCGGTGTCGCGCGTGTCGTCGTGATTCTGGTCGACGTAGAGGTTCGTCGTGATTTGTTTGACGTATTCTATCGTCCAGTCCCCGCGCTCGACGACCTGATAGAGATCCTCGAGATGATTGTCCTCCGCCAGCTTCTTGTTGTAGAGATAGGCGTGAGCGAGCGCGAGCGTAGTCAGCGACATGTCGCCGACGGCGGCGTAGAGCTGCCCGTCAAGCCCGAAGGTGCTGTTGCAGTAGCTGTTCCACCAGGGCTGTTCGAAATTGAGCGGCCCGACCGTGTTGAGGTCCTTGAAAAGGCCCTGGACGATGATCGTCCCGGCGCGCCACGCGCACATGAGGACGGTGTCAAATTCCTGGTCGCCCGCAGAGAGGGACGTCGTTATGTACTGCTCGTGGATGAGCTGCCCCGCTCCGGACGAATATCCGGTCGTCACCATCGGGATTATCTCGATGTCGTATTTTTCCTCGATCGTGAAGTTGCGGTTGCGCACAGCGGCGTCAACGTAGTTCGACGAGTCGTCAGCGGTGAGCTCCCATTTCTGGTTGTCCATGCAGTTTATGCGGTACTTGTAGCCCTTGAAGCTCTGCTTCGGTATGCCGTCGTTTGCGCTCAGACGGTCGCCGCTTCCGCCCTGATTGTCCGGCACGCGAGCGGTGGTAGAGGAATCGTCTCCGCCGTTCCCGCCGTTTGCGCATGCAGCAAACGTCAGAGCCATGAGACAGGCGATAAGAAACGCCGCGATTTTACGGATGTTTTTCATTTGGTACCTCCGGGTCAGTTTATGACGTCGAGCCATACGAACGGATTTTTCGACGCTTCGATCGCCGCGCCGCGCGCGGCCATTATGGAGAGCGATTCCGCATGGGATACGGGCGCCTCACCCGTGCGGAAGAACCCGACGAGCGCCTCTATAAAACGCTTGAAAAAATCGCTTTTTACCGTGATATCCTTGTTCCCCGACGAGGAACCTATCTGCATCGCGAAGGGAGCCGCGGGGAAAAAGCCGGATATCGAGCCGACGCGCCCGTCCTCAAATCTGTAGCAGACGAGATAATAGTTTTCGCCCGGGATATACATGACCTTTTCGGCTCTTGCTTTCATGAGCATGAAAAGCGGCTCGAGCTGATGGATAGAGTACGTCTCGAACTTCATAGGGCCCCAGGTGTTGATCGCCTTGATCCCGTCGGTGTCGATCCCCTTGTACTCGTCGGCAAAACGGAGCGCCGAGGTCGTCCAGCAGGGAGTGCCGTATTTCTCTGCGACGGCGAAAATGCGCGCGGCGGTCGGCAGATCGGGCGCGAACGTCTTGTCGACGTAGACGGGTTTGCCGGAGCGGAGCGGTATCTGACACAGCCGCTCGTGTTCCTCGCAGTTGTCGGGAGACAGGACGATTATCCCGTCGCTGAGATCGGTGAGCTCGCCGATCGTCCCGACCTCCTTAACGCCGTGCTTTTCGCACCATTGGGAGGTTGTCATCCCCGTATAGGGGCTCGGGCGGTCGCCGTAGGCCCAGGCGACCTCCATCTCCCCGTGGGAGGCCTCCTTTATCCATTCGGGATAGTTGTTGGCGTGCCACTCGTCGAGATAGTAGTCAATAAAACCGATCTTCATCGTCATGGCGCACCTCAGAAGGAGATCTCCCTGTTCTGCTCTGCGGAACGGTAGAGGTAATCGAGGAGCTTGGCGCTCTCGAGTATGTTGTCTATATAGTTGCGGTTGCGCTCGCCCGTGCGGACAGATTTAATGAAATCCCTGTCCTCGCACTCGTACATGTTTGGTATCTCGTACTTGGGCTTGATCTCTGTCAGCTGCCCGTCCTTAACGGTATAGAGGGTGAAATCCGAGCCGTAATTCATGCGGACGCCCGCCTTGTCGCCGAGGAAGTCGATGAACATCTCGTTCTTGTCAATGTTCTGAGCCCACGCGCCGTTGAACGAAACCGACGCCTTGTCGGTCCTGATGAGCCCGGTGATAAAGTCCTCGACGTCGTTTATGCCGTTCGGGTCCATCGTGTTCTCCGCCCACATTCCGCGGTAGACGTAGTCCTTTATGTCCTTCGCCATCTCGGAGTAAGCTTCGCAGCTGACGGATTTCAGCTTGGCGCCGCCGAGGATGTAGAGGATGAGATCGAGGAAATGAATCCCCCAGTCGATGAGGACGCCGCCGCCGGACTGTTCTTTTGTCGTGAACGGACCGCCGAGCCCGGGGATCGAGCGGTAGCTGCGGAAAGAGCAGTAAACGTGGTATATCTTTCCGAACTCGCCGTCGCGGTTCATCTTTTCAAGCGTCTCGACGGTTCTGTGATATCTGTTGCAGACGCCTATGTTGAGTATCTTTCCGGCCTTTGCCGCCTCCTCCGCCATTTCGAGCGAAAGAGGGTAGTTGACCGTTATCGGCTTTTCGCAGAAGACGTGCTTGCCTGCCTTCAGCGCGTCCATGGTGATCGTGTAATGGGCGTAGTTCGGGGTGAGTACGTAGACCGCGTCGACCTCCGGGTCGCTCAGAGCGATCCTGTAATCGGTTATGACCTGTTCGGCTCCGTATTTTTCCGCCTTTGCCTTCGCCTTTTCCGGAATAATGTCGCAGGCGTATTTGATTCTGACGTCGTCCATCTTCGAAAGAGCGGGGAAATGCGCGATCTCGGAGATCCTTCCGCACCCTATGACGGCGACCGTGACTTTTTTGTCTGACATACTTTGACCCTCCTGAAATTATGTCATTGTAATTATACCATGTTCCGCGGCTTTTTTCTTTGACTTAATCGGCATATTTTTTTAGCACATCGTGACTGGACCGCAAAAGCACTTGAAAAATCGCGCGAAAAAGGGTATAATTTCATCGGCGGAGGGATAGAGTATGAGCCACGTCTACCACTTTGACAATAAATATTTCGACGATCCGAAGAGATGCGGCGGCGTAAACGTCTATCAGCTCGGCGAAATGATATGCGAGCCGACTACCGTCATAGGAGATCACCTTCAGAAATGGTATGAACTCACCTACGTCTTCGAGGGGAAGGGCAAGGTCGGAACGAACGGCACGGAGACTCCCGTTTCGGCGGGAGACTGTTTCGTGTCTCTTCCCGGCGACGTCCACAACATCACGTCAGACCACGACGAGCCGCTCAGGTACGGCTTCGTCGCCTTCATATTTGATAAGGACGGCGGACCGTTCGACGAGCTGACGGCCCGGCTCGAGACCTGTTTCGGAGGGTCGGACTCGCGGTGCGTGCGGCTTCCCGGCGAGGGCGACTCGTTCATCTCCATGTTTTCCGAGGTCTCGGGAAACGACTCCCTTTCTGAGATAATGATAGGCGTTCGTCTCAAGAGACTCGTCGTCAAGGCGATAAGGATCTTCGAGAGCGTCAGCGAGACGAAATACATCCCGAACAAAAAAAGCGACGAGGTGCTCGTTTACCGCGTAAAGGAATTCATCCGCGAAAACGTCGGCAGGATAGAGCGGCTGTCGGATATATCAAAAACATTCAATTACAGTTTTCACCACATCTCGAGGTCGTTCAGCGACGTCTGCGGCATAACCCTCAGCAGTTATTACAGTCAGTACCGCATGGAGCACGCCAAGACGCTCATCGAAAACGGCTGGTCGATAACCAAGGTGAGCGACATGCTCGGCTATTCGTCGATACACGTTTTTACCCGCAGTTTCAGCAGATTTTTCGGTCAGACCCCCTCGGAATACAGAGATTTTCTCCGCGCCGGGAGCGGAAAAACGGCCAAAAACGACGGTTGACACCCCTCCGCGCGCCCTGACGGCGCGCGGAATTTTTTTATGCCTGCGGCAAATGCTAACTGTTTTGTCATTTTATGCAAAAGACAAAACGGCGAAAAATATGTATAATAAGGTGAAAAAGCGGCGGTGGCCCTCTCGGCCGCGCCGATACGGAGGCATTTTATATGAAAAAGACGTTCCTTACGTTGCTTTCACTGATTCTCGCGGCTGTGTTCGTGCTCGGCTCGTGCGGCGGACAGAACGGCGGTCCCGCGGATACGGCCGCCCCGGCGGGCGACACGGACAGTTCTCAGAGCGGCGTCATCCCGATAGGGATCGGCTCGGGCTCGTACGTTGTCAGCACCATGGAAAAACTCATGGCGCTCGAGCCGAAGGAGGACACCGCGATCGTCATCCTGCGCGGATATTATTCGGCGGAGGACGGCGGAGGCGGCACGTTCTATTATGACAGCGGCTCCCGCGAGCCGGCCGACGGAGGGCTTGTTATCGACGGCGCCGCCCGCGGCAGATTCATCCGTTCGTGCGACAAAAGCGATCTCAACGTAAAATGGTTCGGAGCGCGCGGAAACGGAGCCGAAGACGACGCTCCCGCGATCCAGGCGGCGATAAACGCTCTTCCCACCCAGGGCGGAACGGTCCGCGTTCCGGGCGGCAATTACAACATCTCAACGACCATCCGTATAGGAGACGGCGACGCCGGAGAAAAAGTTTCGACCCGCGCCGGCGTCAAGCTCATCGGGGAGGGCGGCGGATTTGCGCACAGCACGCTGGCGTCGACGGTTTTCAGGGCGACGAAAGAGATGGAATGCATGCTCTCGGTCACCGGCAGGATCTCTGACGTCGAGATCGCCGGGATTTATCTCGGCGGAGAAGGCAAGGCCGAGGAATGTCTCCGCCTGCACTCCTTCTGCGGGAGTTATTTCCACAACATAACGACGATCGGATTCACCAAGATCGGCATAAACGTCATGGGCGGCGGATACCCGACCGGAAACTACAACATCTACAACAGGTTTGAGAGCATCGCCTCCTTCTGTCTCTATGACGGCGGGACAGCCCTCAAAATGGACGGCGACGACTCCAACAACAACGACACGTGGCTGACCGTCCTGACCGACTGCCGTTTCGACTGTACCCAGACAAAGGATTCGATAGCGGCGCACCTCGCGTTCGTTGACTCCATATCCTTCTACAGATGTCATTTCAGCGCATACAATTCCGAGTCCACGGGCATCCTCTTCGACGCGATGAGCAAGCCGTTCTTCCCCTGCGGGATAGGATTCTATGACTGCTCGGTATCGAGGATATCGATCCGCGAGGACGAC
>JAGABQ010000072.1:0-3107 GCA_017614495.1 Clostridia bacterium | reverse complement strand
TTTTCCCCGTGTCGACGCAATAAGTGAAATATCTCGTTGAATGGAGCAGTTCGGGCGATCCGGGGCCCATCCTGTCAAGGCCGCTCCCGACGTCCTTAGGAGGGCCCTTCAGCGTCCCGCGCCCTTCCGCGATGCGCATCGTGAGCCGGTCGGCGTCCTCCGCCGCCATCGTGAAGCTGAGCAGATTGACGGCCGCGAGCAGTATGACGAGAAGCAGAGCGGCGGCCGCCGTGCCGTTTATCACGAACAGTTTAACCGTTTTTTTCATTCCGAAATCACCACCCCGTAACCGGTGCCAGTCCGATATACGATACGCGCCTTTCTGTTTTCGCGTTCAAGTTTGCGGTTCAGCGAACGGGCGATGAGCCCGGTGTTTTTCACCTCCGGCTTCTGCCCCGACGCGAGGCATGAGACGAATCTGATCTCGTCGAGCGTCAGCCGTTCGTTTCCCATTATCATGTACGCCGCGTCGGCGACGGCGTCGCCGAGCGGGACCGTCCCGCCGTTCTTCCCGAGGGCGGCGAGGCCGTCGGTCACCGAGAAGAGCTCCTCAGCACGGAACGGATATTCAATGTACGCGTCCGCGGCGCCCGCGCCGGTCAGCTCCGCCAGGTCGGGGGCCTTCATTTTCGCGACGACAGTCCTTATCCCTTTGCCGCGGAGGTGTTCTATCGCCTTCGCCGTGTCGGCGTGCGGGAGCGTCTCGTCGATGACGGCGACGTCCGTCTCACCCCGCTTTGCACGCGCGGGTATCTGGGTCGCGTCCCTGACGGAGACGGCGGAGTCCCCTCTCAGTGCGAAAAGCGCCTCATAGCAGGCCGTCATATCCCGGTCGGAAAATGCAATCAGAATATTCATGATTCCCCCTTTCCCGCGCGTTTCTCCGCGGTTTTTTCTCTTTCAACGGTATTTTATACGTTTTTTTCCGCCGTGTCAACCTCGCGGCGCCGCTTTTCATCCGAATTTCAGAAAACGTACACCCCGGGGGCGAAAATTCATCGTTTCTTCACCGCGGGCGCCGCCCCGGTTTGAACAAAACGGCTTGACATTCGGAGGACAATAATCTATAATTATGTAAATCTCTCAAAGAGGCGGGAAAATGAGTTTATTCGACAAAACGTTCGCCGGAACGTGCCGCGACATACTGGAAAACGGCACGCTCGTCACCGACACAAAGGTAAGACCCAAATGGGACGACGGCACTCCGGCTTATACGAAAAAGCTTTTCGGCGTCGTCAGCAGATACGACCTTTCAAAGGAGTTCCCGATGGTGACGCTTCGCCCGATATCGCTCCGGCTCGCCGTGGACGAGCTGCTCTGGATATGGCAGAAAAAGTCAAACAACGTCAAGGACCTCGGCTCCCACATCTGGGACGCCTGGGCCGACGAAAACGGCAGCATCGGCAAGGCGTACGGCTATCAGATGGGCATAAAGCACCACTATAAAGAGGGCGACTTTGACATGGTCGACCGCGTGATATACGATCTGAAAAACAATCCCTGCTCCCGCCGGATAATGACGAATATGTACAATTTCTCGGATCTCAGCGAGATGGCGCTTTATCCCTGCGCATATTCGGTCACCTTCAACGTGGCGGAGGGGCGGCTCGACGCAGTCCTCAACCAGAGATCTCAGGATATGCTCGCCGCCAACGCCTGGAACGTCGCGCAGTACGCCGTGCTCGTCATGATGCTCGCGCAGGTGACGGGGCTCGTGCCGGGGACGCTCCTGCACGTCATCGCCGACTGTCACATTTACGACAGACACATACCGGTCGTCGAGGAGCTTATATCCCGCGAGCAGTTCGCCGCGCCGAAAGTCACGCTCGACCCGGACGTGAAGGACTTTTACGATTTCACCCCCGACTCCGTCCGCATAGAAAACTACGTTCACGGCCCGTCGGTCGGAAAGTTCCCGGTGGCGGTATGAGCTTCAGACTTTACGCCGTCGCGGCGACGGACGACAACAACGGAATAGGCAGGGACGGCAAGCTCCTCGCGCGCGTCTCGGAGGACATGAAATGGTTCCGCAGGCTCACCGAGGGCGGGACCGTCATAATGGGACACAACACGCTGCTCTCATTCCCGGGGAGCAGGCCGCTCAAAAACCGGCGGAACATAGTTTTCAGCCGCGACCCCGGGCTGACCATCGAGGGCGCCGAGGTCGTCCACTCGATGAAAGAGCTTTTCAAGTCGCTGAACGGCGACGCCTTCGTCATCGGGGGCGGCAAGATATACCGCATGCTCGTGCCCTTCTGCGACTCGGTTTACATAACGAAATACAGGCGTTCGTTCAGGTCGGACACCTTCTTCCCGGAGCTCCGTGAGTCCGACGGATGGTATCTTTCGGGCATATCCGGCTCCTTCGTCACGGGAGAGGAGGACGACCCGCCGGGCATGCTCTGCGATTTCCTCATATACCGGAGGAGGTATCAGACATGACGCTGGATAAGACAAGAAAAATCCTGCGGATCGCCCTGCCGATCGCCGCCGCCATGCTGATTATCGTCCTCGCCGTCGTTTTCCGGGCCGATATCTTCCCGGGATGGCACGAAAAGGACGGGGCGAGGACCTACGTTTCCTTCCCGTTCGTAAAGGCGAAGGGCATGACCGACATCGGAGGAGAAAGATATTATTTTTCGGAGCGGGGCGACCACCGTCTCGTCACCGGATGGTTCAAATACGAAGGATATTACTATTACGCCTCGGGGAGCGGCGCGCTCCTGAGGGGAGAGTACGTGATAGACGGCGAAAACCGGTTTTTCGAGAGCGATTTCCGCAATTACAGGAACGAGGCGGTCATCCTCGGCGGGCGCCTCTGGTACTACGACGATCACGGATTTAAATATTTCGGGATCGTCGAGCTCAACGGAGAAAAATTCTGCTTTGCCGAGGCGGGCAATCTCGCCCACGGCCTGCAGGAGATAGACGGCAAATACTATTATTTCGACCCAGTGAACGAAAACATGGTGTACGGAATGACGACGGTCGGCGGATCGGTCTATTATTTCGGAGAAGACGGAGCAGCCCTCACCGGTACGCAGGTCATAAACGGCGTCGAATACACGTTTGCCGAGGACGGCAAAAGGATAAACTGACATGAAAAG
>JAGABQ010000071.1:0-2872 GCA_017614495.1 Clostridia bacterium | reverse complement strand
GGCGCGTTTCCGCCGTATCGTTGACAGCGTGGAGACGCGGAGCGTCCCGGCGGAGAAGCTCGCGCGGCTCGTGACGAAGATCCTCTCGGCGCGGTCTCCCCGCCCGGTGTACTCGATAAACCGCAACCCGCTGCTTCTGCTCCTGAACGCCCTCCCGCGCCGCGCCCGCCTCTTCATCCTACGAAAGATTTTGTCGCCGTAAGGCGCATTTGAAACGCACAGAGCCGGACTTTATCTCGGCTTCCAGGTGGGCGCGGAGCGCTCGGATGAGGTGGAAAGAAACGCTTTAACAAAAACCGGAATAACGGAGAATTCTAATGCACATCAAAGACAAAATCGGACTGGATCTCGGCGGGCTGATCGAACATGGGCCTGTCAATCTCGTCGCCTTCGGAGACAGCGTGACCCACGGCAGTGTCGGGCCGGGCGAATACGACTACGAAAGCGTCTACTGGAGCCGCCTGAAAAGGAAGCTGTCCGCCGTCAACCTCTCTATGCCGGTCAACGCGATCGATGCAGGGATCAACGGGATCACGGCGAAAGCGTCCCTCGGGCGGATCGAACGGGACGTGCTGTCCCATCACCCCGATCTCGTAATCGTCTGCTTCGGGCTGAACGACGTCAACGGCACGCTCGATGAGTATCTTTCCTCCCTCAGGGAGATCTTCTCCGCTTGCCGGAGCGAAGACAGGGACACCGTCTTCATGACGCCGAACATGCTCAATACCTATGTTGCTCCGGATGCTCCGAAGGAATATCTATCCTATGCTGCCGTCACAGCGGAATATCAGAACGGCGGGCGGATGGATCGCTACATGAAGGAAGCCTGCGATCTTGCACAGGAGTGCGGCATCACGGTATGCGACTGCTATGGGGCATGGAAGAAGCGCGCCGAAACCGAGGATACCACCCTGCTTCTCGCCAACCGGATCAACCACCCCGTTCGGGAGATGCACGAGCTGTTTTCCTCCATGCTGTTCGATACGATCATGGGCCGGTGAACCAAGGCATCACTGTTTTCGGTAAGCGTTTGACAGTTCTGTGCGTTCGCTAACACCTCGATCACCCGCGCCGCGCCCGCCTCTTCATCCTACGAAAAATCCTCGCCCCGAAATAAGGGCGAATACCTGACACTTTCCCCTACCGGCGGTTGATTTTCCCCGACTCAACCTACGGTATGTGGACAAAGCCGCGCCGCGGCGGTATAATTGCGGCAGAAAGGAGACCGGATATGGATCAGATCAAAATCGGAAAGTTCATTTCACAAAAGCGGAGGGAGAAAAACCTCACGCAGATGCAGCTCGCGGACAAGCTCGGCATCACCGACCGCGCCGTGTCGAAATGGGAGACGGGCAGGTCTCTGCCGGACGCCTCCGTAATGCTCGGGCTCTGCGGTCTCTTCGGTATCACGGTCAACGATTTACTTAACGGGGAGGTCGTTTCGGTGGAAAACTACAACGAAAAAATGGAGAAAAACCTGATCGACATGGTCAGACAGAAGGAGGAGTCGGACAAACGCCTCCTCATGATGGAGATCGTCATCGGCCTGACGTCCTCGGCGTTCTTTTTCGCAATGATCGCCGTGGGGGTGATTTTCATGATGCTCGAAAAGCCGCTGTGGGCGTTCTTTCTGCCCGTCGGCGTCGGATTCGCGCAGTTCATCGTGTGCATGGCGTTCGCGCTCCGTATAGAGCAGGTCGCGGGATACTACGAGTGCCGCGAATGCGGTCACAGATACGTCCCGACCTACGGGGCGGTGATCATGGCGATGCACTATAACAGGACGCGATACATGAAATGCCCGGAGTGCGGCAGAAAATCGTGGCAGAAAAAGGTCATAAGCAGCTCAGAAACGGAGGAAAAATAAAATGTACGACATCCCTCGCGTCGGATCGGCGCAGTTTATCTGGCTCGCCGTCGGTCTCGTTATATGGTTCGCCGTACCCGTTGCGGTCGCCGTCGTTTGGCTCGTAAGGAAAAAGGAGCGGGTGACGACCGTGCTCGTCGGGGCGGCGGCGTTCATGCTGTTCGCCATAGCGCTCGAAAAGCCGATACAGAACCTTCTCGCGTTCCCGACGGCGCTCGGACTGCCGGATCACGCGCTGAGCTCGTTTCTGAACGCCCGCCCCGTCCTGCTGGCGCTCGTCGCCGGGCTTTTCCCGGGAGTGTTCGAGGAGACGGGGCGTTTCGTCGCCTTCAAAACCGTCCTCAGAAAGCGCAGGAACAGGGAGACCTCGATATCGTACGGCATAGGCCACGGCGGCTTTGAGGTCATGTTCATCCTCGGGATCACGTATTTTCAGTATATCGTGTACGGCGTGATGATGAACACCGGGGCGTTCGGAGCCGTCATAGATCAGGTCGCGGCGCTCGCGCCCGATCAGGTCGGGACGCTGACGGCCGTCATGGACGCCATCGCCGGATTCTCCGCCGCCGATCTCGGGCTCGCCGTAATCGAGCGGGTATTCGCCGTTCTGTTCCACGTCGGCGCCTCGATCCTCGTGTTTTACGCGGCGAGGGACGGGAAGCGCTTCTGGCTCTATCCCCTCGCCGTCGTCCTCCATACGGGGATGGATTTCTTCGCGGCGCTCAGTCTCTTCGGCGTCATATCCCTGCCCGCGTGGGGCCTCGAGCTCATCTTCGCGGCCTTCGGCTGCCTGACCTTCCTCGGGGCGTATCTCCTGCTTTACAGAAAGGACGGAGCGGCACCCCGCTTTACGGCCTAGTTCCACTAATTTGAGAAACAACGACATGAATCCTCAAATAACATTTATGGTCAACGCCAAAACACATTACGACCTGCTAAGTTATGCCATAATTTGTGGCTTGTCAGTTATTTATCCGGTAGGGAATGATTTTATCAGTTGTCCGG
>JAGABQ010000070.1:0-5322 GCA_017614495.1 Clostridia bacterium | reverse complement strand
TGAACTCCGGAGTGATTGAAAGTGATCTCGCCTTCGCCGCACGGGACGCTGTCTTTCTTTTTCTTGACGAAATCGTACGGTGGGAGATACCCGAGGCCGACCTTTTCGGTAAAAGAGTACTCCGGATCGTCTCTGATTTTGTGGATGATATCGATTCTTTCCTCTTCCACCCATTTGGACGGGGAAACGGGAACGACGCACTTGTCGTCAAACGGCTCGAACTCGTAATAATCGTTCATTACGGCGCCGTTGCCGCATTCGCGGCAGAAAATGCGGTCTTTTTCGGCGGTCATGGAAAGATCGGCGCCGCAGCGCGGGCAGCGGTAGCATATCTCGTCGAGGTGCTCGCAGCTCCTGCCGTGCATATTCCACTTTATGTGTCTTTCGCGCGTCCATTCAAACTCGTCGTGACGGAACGCCTCGTTGAGCCTCAGATCTATCTCGTCGGGCGACATCCTTTCGAGATCCTCGGGTGTGAAAAGCTGATACAGTCTCGCCTCGGTATATCCTTTGCGCTCCTCAAGATAATGTTTCGGGCAGGTAAGATACTGCCCGCGCATTTCGAGACAGTAGACCGGGACGCGGAAAAACTGAATAAATCTCCCCGAGCCGGGGACCACCGGCTGGTTCGTGCCGTATATCGAGCTCATGCCCTCAGGTGAGAAGGTGATGACCCCGCCCTTACGCAGAATGGAGTTCATTGCCTTTATCCCCGGGATGTCCTGCTCGTAAATTTTCTTAGGGATGATCTGATTCAGTTTGAAAACCGTTTGCAGATGGCTTCGGAAGAACTCGTTGTATCCCGCGACCATATTATAGCTGAGAGGGTAGAGCGCCTTCATCGTGTAAAGATGGTCGAGTCGGGAGAGGTGGTTCCAGACGAGGATGAACGGCCCCTTTTTCGGGAGCTTCACGTCGGATGAGAAATGAGGCGCGTATTTCGGCAGCAGGACCGTCGAGCCGAGCAGATGATACGTCCATGTGACGGCTCGTCCCGGAGATCTGTATTTTCTCGCGGCGAGCTTTTCCTGCAGAGTGGGTTTTGCTTTGACCTGTGAACCTGTTTTGTCTTTTTTCATATTGAGGATCTCCATTTGTTCTGCGGGAAAGTTTACCATATTTCCGACAGAAAATCAAGTGCCGAGAAAAAGAAAGGCGCTCTCCCGCAGGGAAAGCGCCGTATTTCTTTTTTATCAGCCCGGAAGGCCTTTCGTGTGCTTTCTGTAGAGCTTGCGATATCTGCTCGGAGACGTTCCGTATTCGATATTGAACATGCGGTAGAAAGCCGACGGCGTCGTAAATCCGCAGGCGAGGGAGATTTCCGATACGGGAGTCTCAGTCTCGATAAGGAGTTTGCGGGCAATCATCACTCTGTATCTGCTGAGGTACTGTATGGGAGCGAGCCCGGTCTCATCCTTGAACAGACGGAAGAAATAGGAGCGGTTGATATTGAGAGATTCTGCGATTGAGCCGATGTTCATATCCTCCGCGTAATGCTCCTGGATATACTCTATCGCCTTGGCGACATAGGAATTGAGGACGTGTACTTCTTTCTGTGAATCGCCGGATTCATCGATGAGAACGCGCATGACGCGGATCGCGCGCTCGAGTGCGAAGAGATCCTTGTTGGGCATATCTTCGTTCGCGTTGATCTCGTTTGCGATCTCGTTGATGACGTCGAAGATATCGGGGTTGCGTACTCTGGCAACGTATTTGTGCCCGGCAAACGCCGTACGCTCAATGAGGGATTCGACCATCGAGCCGCGGAGACCAATGAAACTGTACGACCACGGGTATCTTTTGTCTGCTTTGTAGGTGACCGCCTCACCGGGATAAACGATGAACGCCTCTCCTATATCGACAGAATACGTCATCTCGCCGATCTGGTATTCACCGCTTCCGGATGAGATGAAGTGGATAAGATAGAAATCACGAACCGCAGGGCCGTAGCAGTACGAGGGCGCGCATTGTTCGCTGCCTGCCTGGACGAAACAGAGATACGGGTCGGTGTTGTCCTGGCTGACGAAAATGTCTGGAACTTTGTAGGGCATAGTTTTTTCCTTTCGACATTGATTATTATTTTCATGCTTATTTTACCATTTTTGTGTTAAAAATCAAGTCGAACGATACAATTTACAAAACGTTCACATATAGATAGGACATCACGCAACAAAATAGGAAAAACTCGTATTTTAGAATGATTGAAAAAGTGCGTGTCAGGGAATATAATATAGGGGTAAAAGAGTAGGACGGCGGCGGTTCGGGACGTTCCGCGCCACAGTGACCGGATCAGGGCGATTCCGCTCTCCGGAACACGCATTAAAGGCCTCCGGCCTAACAAATGAGAGGGTTTTGATGAGAAAACTGACCGGTCTGATACTGACGGCAGCTCTCGTGCTTTCGATGCTTACAGTTTTCGGGTTCAGCGTCGGCGCGGAAGAGGGAACGATAGAGGTTAACGCCGGTATCGCCGACGCCGCGGCTTCGGCAGATAAAACGAAGGGAGTCGCGCCTTCCGCAATCAACGCGTTTTACGTGCATAACGTCATCGTTAACGTTGACAGAGACGTCAATTATCTGACCCCCGTTGACGGGCAGGCGACATCGGACTACAACCTTGACCCGAACGGCCCTAAAGAGGCGGCGACCTCTCAGGGACAGATGAAAGAGATAAGAACCGGCGCAATGCCGGAGAGCATTACCGACTCGAACGCTCTCTACAATCCGTACGTATGCTACAAGCTTTCGGCCGATTCCGGAAACCAGATCGACGGTCTGTCCCTTCACATAAAGGGATATCTCCGCGACAGCAACAACTGTTACTATCAGATCGGCGTATGGGTGACCGACAGTTTCGAGCACGATGAAAACGGCGCCTACGACTTCACGGCCTCCGATTACGCGCTCCTCATAAGCTCCGAGCCGGGTAAAGCGTGGAACTCCATAAGCGGGGACGGTGAGACGGAATTTGATCTTTCCTCTGCTGCCGGGGCTCTCGGGAGCAAGGACGTTTACGTGATATTTCTTCTCAACCGCGGATACGGCAAGGACGACGCGACCAGGGTCAGGATCAAAGAGCTGACGCTCACTGCCACTCAGAAGCCAAAACAGGCCGGATCCGGGAGCGGAAATTCGGGCGCGTCGACCGTGACGCAGGGCGAATCGATCACGATAAACGCAAATATCCCGTCCGCATCAAACGCAAACGGAATCGGCGCGTATTACGTGCACAACTGCGTCGTTACGTCGATAAGCGGCAATATGGCGCTCGCGCCGGCTGACGGTCAGGTGACGGCACAGTATAACCTCGATCCGTCGGGACCGTCCGAATACGACGGCAAGGCGATAAAGACCGGGGCAAAGCCCGAGCACATCGCCGAGGACAACGCGCTTTACAACCCGTACGTTGCTTATAAGATCAGCGGAGATAAAGGGAACGTCATCGACACCCTTACGTTAGACATCAGGTATTACCTCAGACAGCACAACTGGTGTTATTATCAGATCGGTATCTGGGTGACCGACAGGTTCGAGCACGATGAAAACGGCGCGTTTGATTTCACGGCTCTGCCGTACGCAAAACTTCTCACGTCTGATGAAACAAATCCTTCGGATCACAGGAGAGCGGAGGATACCGAACATATCGACCTAACGACCGCCGTCAGGAAACTCAAAAGCAGAGACGTTTACGTGATATTCCTCCTGATACGCGGAGCGGATAACAGCGCCGCCGGAGGGCGTATGAGGATACAGGACATCACACTGAAGGCAGATCAGAAGATCTCGTCCGCCGCCACCGGCGACCCGGCGGTCTCCGCGGCAATTGCCGGCGCGTCGTTCTGCGCGCTTGGTCTGGCGGTCATCACAAAGATCCGCAGAAAAGAGAACTGAAATAATAAGTCCCCAAACGGACCGAAAAATAAGGAGAAACAAATGAAAACCAGAAGATTAATATCGATCATCGTCACGCTGTCGATGATTGCCTCGTGCTTCACGTTCATGGCGATATCGGGCGAGGCGGCTGCCGGAGATGATATAAGTCTGACCTATAACATCAACGGAATGACGTCGATATCCATTAACACGACAGATGAGCTTTCTGCTGACAAGATCGGCGCGTATGCAACGCATGAGATCGGTATTGCCAACAGTAACGGCAGATGCCTGGTTCCGGTCGACGGCGTTTATTCGGAAAGATACAGTCTCGATCCCGACACCCCCGCGACATACGGCAGCAACGCCATGTTCTGCGGAGTTGTGGCCGAAGGCACGACCCTCGGGCACGCAAGCCGCGTGGCGTATAACCCTTACGTGGCTTATGAGATCAGCGCGGATTCCGGATTTGCGATTGACACTTTGACGGTCGATCTTGAGTATATTCTTATGCCTTACAACCATGTCAGAAGCGAAATCGGAATATTCGTGACGGACGATTTTGACAGCAACGTAAACAGTGAAACCGGAGAGTTTGATTTTTCGGGCAGCGTCCTTGCCGACGTTCTTGAAGGGTATGACCGTGCGGATTCCACGGCTAACGTAGACATGCGTGCGTCTCAGTCAGGTCCTATGACTGTTGATCTTTCAAGCGCGGTGGCAAAGCTTTCCGATACTTCTTCGGTCTACGTTATCGTAGTGCTTATGCGCGGAGCCGATCAGGTGGCGCGCGTCAGACTTTACTCGCTTAAGTTTGATGCGACGCAGAAAGTATCGGCAGGCGGTTCCGCAGGTAAAGATATCGTTATCAACGCCGGGATCGCGAACGTTACGCCGACCTCCGATCTGACGGGCTCAATGTCTCCGGACGACATCAACGCATATTACGTCCATAACTGTGTCGTCACTCCCCGTACCAGTTCTCAGGCGAATATAATTACTCCCTCGCTCGGCCATACTCCGCAGATAATGACCGGGTCATATGACCTTAATCCCGATAAGACGTTTGACGGAGGAGAACACGTCCATTACGGCGCTCTCAAAGAGGGATCGACGATTGCGGGCGTGCGCGCTAACCTGACTGTCCAGAATCCTTACGTCTGTTATAAACTCAACGGAGACGCGGGATACGTTATCGACGGTCTGACTGCTGAAATCGGATGCTATCTCCGTATCGGCTCTCATGAAAACAGTACATCAGATGCCGCGTATTATCAGGTCGGTATCTGGGTGACCGACAATTTCACAATCGACGAAAACGGTATCTTTGATTTTTCGGCAATTCCGTACAGTCATCTGATTTCCTCATCCGACACGCAGGCCACGGACACGAGAAACAGCCCGTCCACCGTTGACCTGAGCGATGCCGTAAGACAGCTGAACAGTGAC
>JAGABQ010000069.1:0-7179 GCA_017614495.1 Clostridia bacterium | reverse complement strand
GTTCAACTCCATGTGCAGTATAAATATGCATCAGGCGATACTGTATCACTACTTCAAGGATATGAAAATAAAGGCGAAGTGGTTCTACGGATATCCGGACGACTGCAGATTTATCGCGAGACTCGAGATCACGGTAAAGGCCCTCCGCGCGATAAAGAACATGAACAGCTCAAAGATAGCCCTTATTGGTGGCATAGCTCCGGGCTTCAACGATCTGTATAACGACGAGCGTCAGTTCTATAAGCTTTTCAAGGGGCTCGAATACAACCGGCTTGTCGAGTATGACGAGATAAAGGCGATCGCGCTTTCCATCCCCGAAAAAGAAGCCGAGGCAAAGGCGTCGGATATGCTTTCATGCGCCTGCGGCATCCTCGATATGGCAAAGCCGGTCCTCACCACGAGCGCGAGATTTTATCTTGCTTACAAGAAGTTCATAGCCGACAACGGATACGACGCCCTGGCTATCAG
Source organism: Clostridia bacterium (assembly GCA_017614495.1). Lineage (GTDB taxonomy): Bacteria > Bacillota > Clostridia > Oscillospirales > CAG-272 > Colimorpha_A. Next base: position 6,711 of record JAGABQ010000069.1, on the reverse strand, counting down.
CTGCTGGCCTAAGTTCATGGACGATTTCAAATACTCGGTGTGCTCGGTCATCGGCCAGCTCAACGACGAAGGCACGGTCGCCGGCTGTGAGGGCGACGTACTCTCGACGATAAGCATGCTTGCGCTCAGCTATATGACGGACGACGTGACGATGCTCATGGACCTGACGAAGTTCGACGAAAGCGACGAGTCGGTCCTCATGTGGCACTGCGGTCCCGCCGCCTCCCGCTTCGGCAAAAAATACACCCTCGGCTGCAATTTCAGCGGAACGGATCATATCAAGGGACAGCCGCCCGTCGGTCTCGGCGTGGCGCGCGACCTCGTGTTCGATCCCATGCCGGCGACCGCGTTCCGCATCACCGGTGAATGCGACAAATATTTCCTGCTCACCGGCGAGTTCATGGGCGACGTCAAGCCGAGCATGACGGGCAGCCGCGGCTGGATGAACAAACTCAAACTCAACGGAAAAGATATCAAGGCGCTCGATCTAATCAATACTGTTCAGTCGACGGGCTTCCAGCATCATTATCCGATCGCCGCGGGCGACATTGAACCCGTGGTTAAGGAATTCTGCGCGTGGCTCGGGCTCGCGCCGCTTGAGGAGATACCGTACGAGGACTGCCTTCAGGTGGTTCTCTGACAAGGGAGGCGTAAGGCGATGAAAAACAGAATCACGATGACGGAAATGTTCCGCGGCAACATGACGCTTAAAAAAGGCGGCGATCCCGCTACGCTCATGGGCACGGGACCGATGTCTTACGAGTTCATCAAGGCTCAGCTCCTCAACGCGATGGAGCGCGACTATCCCGTATATTTCATAGCGAGCCGCAATCAGGTCGACAGCGACAGTTTCGGGCACGGATACGTGCGCGGATGGGATCAGAACAGATTCATAAGTGACGTCGACGCGGTCGCCGAAGAGATAGGATTCAACGGGCTTTGCTATATAAGCCGCGATCACGGCGGTCCGTGGCAGCGCGACGAGGAAAGACGCGCAAAGCTCCCGACGGAGGAGGCCATGGCGCTCGGCAACAAATCCTACGTTGACGATATGAAGGCCGGATTCGACCTGCTTCACATCGACCCGACAAAGGACCCGCATATCGCGGGGACGGTTCCGCTTTCGCTCGTGCTCGACAGGACTATCGACATAATCGAGTATCTTGAGGGGGTCAGGAAAGATCTCGGACTCGGAGAGGTCGCCTATGAGGTCGGCACCGAGGAGACGAACGGCGGACTCACGTCGCAGAACGCCTTTGAGGAGTTTATAACCGAGCTCATACGCCGTCTTGACGAAAAGGGCCTTCCGAGACCTCTGTTCGTCGTCGGACAGACCGGCACGCTCACGCGTCTTACCGAGAACATCGGACATTACGACAGGGAGTTTGCCGTAAAACTGTCGGAGATAGCCGAAAAGTTCGGCGTAGGTCTCAAGCAGCACAACTCCGACTATCTCAGCGACGCGCTTCTTCTCGAGCACCGTTTCCTCGGCGTCACGGCGGCGAACATTGCGCCGGAGTTCGGTGTGATACAGACCCGCGCCTATCTTGAGCTTCACCGCGCCGAAAAGGACCTTTGCGGCGGAAAAGCGTCAAATCTCAAAGAGGTCATGACGAACGCGGCCGTCAAGTGCGGACGCTGGCGCAAATGGATGGTCGATCCCAAGATCGAGACGATGTCGCATGAGGAGATACTCGGGGACACCGCGCTCGCCGAGGTAATAACCGAAAACAGCGGCCACTACACCTACGAAAATCCGGACGTCCGCGCCGAGATCAACAAAATGACGGCAAATCTCAAAGAAAAATACGTCGACGTCGGCGAGTACGTCGTCAAAAAACTCTGGGATTCCGTCGACCGCTACGCGTACTGCTTCAATCTCTGGGGCAGAACGTCAAAGATCATCGAAAAACTCGGTAAATGATTTCCGTTGTCTTCCGGCGCCCGCGGCGGCGCCGGAGGACACAGCAAAAGGACAGAAATGATTAAAAACTTTGTTTTTGACATCGGAAACGTTCTCGTCGACTGGCATACCATGCCGTATATTACGGGGACCCTCGGATGCACGGAAGAGCGCGCCCGCGAACTTGACAGGATTGTTTTCGAGGGCGTTGAGTGGAAAAACGGCGACAGAGGTCTTTTCAGCAGAGAAGACACGCGCGCCGCTCTGCTCGAAAGATATCCGTCCGATGCGCGCGATATAATACCGCTGCTCGATCGCGCCGACGATATCCTTAAAGAATATACGTTCAATACTGACGTACTGCGAAAGCTGAGATCAAAAGGTTACGGCGTTTATTATCTTTCAAACACGAATCCTCAGGCGTTTGAATATATGAGCGCGAACTGCGGCTTTTTCGCTCTGATGGACGGCGGGATAGCGTCGTTCAGAGAAAAACTGCTCAAACCGTCTCACGCCATATTCGAGCTTTTTGCCGAAAGATTTGACAAAAACCCGTCGGAGTGCTGCTTCGTGGATGACACGGAGGTCAACACTAAGGCGGCGTCGGAGGTCGGATACAGCGTCATAACGCTGAGAAATCCCGAAGATCTTGCGGCCGGAATTTCCGAAATTATCGGTGCCGGGCTATGAAAAGGTTAAGGACTGTGATGGCAAAATCCGTTTCGTTTCTTCTCGCGGCGGTCATGCTCTGCGGACTTTTTTCGTCCTGCTCGGGCGGAGGAAACGGCGGCGCAGCGTCTGAACCTGCAGGTTCTTCCGACACTTCAGAAAGCTTGACAACAGAGGCGGTTAAGGTGTATAATACGATTAAAATCACTCCGCAGGAAGCGATTGAGCGCAACTATATAAAGATAACGGGCAGATACGATCTTCTCGATGACGGGGCCATCTCGTGCGACTGGACGGGAAGCGGTATTGAGTTTATCGCCGACTGCAAAGGACCGGTCGCGGTCAACGTCAGCTGCGATCAGACCCGTATCGGAACGGGCGGCGCCACGTCGTTCTTTACCGTATGGGTGGATGGCAAGCGCGACGACCGGTTTACTCGTTATACTACGAACGACGGCGTCGAGATCGTAAACGGCGTTCGCGTTCAGGGAAAGAATAAAGATATCTTTCTCGCCGAGGATCTCGAAGCGGGAGTTCATACGTTCAAGATAGCAAAGCAGGGCGATCCGCGCTCCGGGCTTGTGCAGATAAACTGCATAAAACTCAAGGGAACCTTCCTTGACCGCCCCGCGGACAGCGGGCTTTACATCGAAATCATCGGTGATTCTCTCACATCTGGATACGGCAATCTCGGGACTTCATCATACGGCGACGGTTCGTCTCGTTTTGAGGACGGAACGCTCGCCTACGCGTACCGCGCGGCCGAAAAGCTGAAAGCCGACGTAAACATCATTGCCCGCCCGGGGATAGGTCTCATCGCCGGCTCGGACAAGGATTTCTCGGTTCAGATGTACAATATATATCATCTGAGCTGCTTTTGGAGGTCGGATACCGTCGAATACGAGCCGAAAAGGATCCCCGATCTCGTGGTCTACAATCTCGGATCAAACGACAAGAGCAACGGTGCGGACCCCGAGGAATACGGCAAAAAGCTTACGGAGTTCGTCAATAAGCTCTACGGCTATTACGGCGAGATCCCGGTCCTTATCATTGTAAACAAAGCCATTCAGAACTCATTTCTTAAGCCGACACAAAACGCCGTAAAGGATTTTCCGCTCGTTAAAGTTTCGGATTACATCCGCCACACAAGCGGATACAGCAATCATCCGACGACTGAAGAGGGGAAAACCGAAGCAAACAAGCTTGTAGATCAGATCAAACAGTATTTCCCAGATCTGGTCAAGAAAGCCGTCTGACGGAGGACAATATGAAACACATTGCGGTCGCCGCGCATCAGGGTGTCGTCGGCGGGGGTTATATCCTCGGCAACACGCTCGACGCGTTTGACATTGCCCTGAAAGACGGGGCTGAAATAATAGAACTTGACGCCACGCTCTGCGCCGACGGGACGGTATTTACGTTCCATCCGGGGACCGAGCAGGCGCATCTCGGGATAGAAAAGAATTCTCTCGGTCGTATGACCTCGGAGGAGATCGCCCCTCTCAGGCGAATTTTCCCGGACGGGCATAAATCTCCGTGGCCGCTCTACACCCTTGAGGAGTCTCTTGATCACCTGAAAAACCGCTGTCTCATCAACGTCGACAAGTCGTGGACCTGTCTGCCAGATATAGTGAAGGCGGTCAGAAGGGTCGGCGTCGAGGATCAGGTCATATTCAAGAGCAACATCCGGGGCGAAAACTGGATGAACGAGCTCAGGGCGGAGGAGGAGATCGCACCCGGATTCAAGTATATGCCGGTATTTTACGAGAGCGATATCGCGTCCGAAACAGTTGAAAAAATGAATATCAATTTCTACGGCGCGGAGATCTGTTTCAAAACCGAGGACAGCGAGCTCGCGTCTGACGGTTTTATCGAAAAAATGCATCGCAAAGGCATTAAACTCTGGGTCAATTCCATCGTGTTCAATTACAAAACGGTGCTCAGCGCGGGTCACAACGACAACGTATCGCTGCTCGACCCCGCGGCCGGCTGGGGCTGGCTCGCCGCGAAGGGTTACGATATAATCCAGACGGACTGGACGCTTCACTGCAGACAGTATCTCGACACGCTTGAGAACTGAGAAACCGTATAATTTATTATTCGCGGCACGTCGGTTTCCCGCCGTGCCGTGAAACATTTTTGATCTATCCGAATTACTGAAAATGTCTGAAAACAGGGAATTGTTTGAAAAAAAGCCGGTCCTTTCGGCGGTGATGAAGCTTGCGCTTCCGTCCGTCGCCGGGCAGATCGTGCTTGTCATATACAACATGGCGGACACGTTTTTTGTCGGCATGACGGACAGCGACTCTATGCTGGCCGCCGTGACCGTCAGCATGCCTGCTTTTCTGCTGCTTTCAGCGATCTCCAACTTCTTCGGCATCGGCGCCGCCGGCGTCATGTCGAGGGCAATGGGACGGGGAGACGACGCGAGAGCCAAAAACGCGTCGCGCTTTGCGTTCTGGGGCTGCCTCACCGTGACGGCGTTGTACGCGCTTTTCACGTTTTTCGCGGCAGGGTTTTACGCCGATCTCCTCGGCGCAAAGGCATCCGAGGTGCACGGGTATACGAAGGATTATCTGCGTATCGCCGTCGCGTTCGGCGGGATCCCCACGGCGATCTGCACCATGCTCGCGCATATCGTCCGCTCGGAGGGCAGATCCGTGCATGCGTCGGCGGGGCTTATGCTCGGAGGTATCCTGAACATCGTTCTCGATCCGCTGTTCATGTTCGTCATCCTGCCGAAGGGAAGCGAGGTCCTCGGCGCCGCGGTTGCGACGGCGCTTTCGAATCTGGCGGCGCTCATATACTACGTGACCGTCGTTCTTTTGCTCAGAAAGAGAGAAAAAACCTGCATTTCGTACAAATTCCGCGCGGAAATGTTCGAGGGTTCGATCGTGAGGAGCGTGGTCAAGACCGGGCTCCCGGCGTGCGTTATGACGCTCTTTGAAAACGTGTCATACGCTGTCCTTGAGAATCTCGTGGCCGCGGCGAGCGTCGCCGCTCAGGCGGGTCTCGGCGTCGCAAAAAAGATAAATATGCTTGCCCATTCGACCGTAAGAGGTATGTCTCAGGGCGTCCTGCCGCTTATCGGGTACAATTACGCCAACGGTAACCGCAAGAGGATGAAGAGCGTCGTCTTCACAACGGCGGCGATCTCGGTTGCTTTCTGCCTCGTCTGCATGGGTCTTTTCCTCGCGTTCGGCGGCGCGGTATGCGGCTTGTTCATCAAGTCGGACGGTCAGTCGCTCGATTACGCCGTCAGGTTCCTTTCGATTCTCTGCGTCGGCGCGCCGTTTTCGGCCTTCGCGTATACCGTGATATCGTTTTTCCAGGCGACGGGGAAGGGAGTCAGGTCCTTTATACTCGCGATACTTCGCAAAGGCATCCTCGATATTCCGCTTATGTTCCTGGCAAACGCCATGTTCGGAGAGACGGGGGCGGTCGCAGCGACGCCCGTCACCGACGCGATATGCTGCGCCGTAGCGGCCGTTATGTTCGGATTGTGGATAAAAGAGCACGGCAAGGACAAAATCGCCGTCGTCGTGTCGGACCCGGCGGGCCCTCAGAATTGAGCGGCTCCGAATCTCATACGCAGTTTATACAAAAAAGCGAAATCCCGGCGACACCGGGATTTCGCTTTTTGAATCGAAGCTGTTTTATAGGTATTATCGGTTTGCTCGAAAAATTACGTATTCGGCGGTTCAGTTTTCCGTTGATTCGGCTTCGTCCTCGTCTTTGACGATCCTCACAGCGATACGCTCTTCGGGGTCGTCTATGCCGTTGTCGGAAAGAGACGTGCTGCAGTTCTCGATAAGGTCGAAATAAACGTCCCAGTACCTGCTTGTCTCGCACCAGGCGCGTACCGTGAAAATGTATGTGTCGTCGTCAACCGCCGTAAGTCGCGCAAACGGCTCGGGATCGTCCAGTACTCCCTCGGTGTTTTTCGCGACGTTGTAAAGGACCTTTCTGACAAGATCCTGATCAATGTCGTTCGTGATCTTGAAATCCTGATCTATTCGGCGTTTCGGCTCGGCGGTGAAATTCGTTACGTTAGAGCTCATAAGATCGCCGGTCGGTACGAGGATAAGCTTGTTGTCGAGGGTTATGATCCTCGTATAGAAAATGCTTATATCGCGGAC
>JAGABQ010000068.1:0-3809 GCA_017614495.1 Clostridia bacterium | reverse complement strand
CTCTGCTCGGACTGTTCTCCGCCGCCCGCCTTCACCCTGACGTGGATCGGGGAGGAATACGATATCGACGTATCCTTGCCGTTGAGACTTTCCAGTTCCACCGCGAAGACGTAATAATAGTCGCCGGGGGAGTTCTTTTTGTCGGTGAAGGATTTCTTTTCGCCGGCGTCCATGATCAGTTGAATGTTTTCCAGCTTGCCGTTCGGAGTCTCGTACCACATCGGCGTGGTGGAACACTGCCCCTGATAGGTATAGTCACAGGTGATGGTGAACGACTTGCCCGCCGTTGCCGTGATCTCTGCCGGCACGGAGGTGAACTCCGGGGCTTCCGATGATATGGCCGCGCTGTCAAAAAGTATCGTTGCGTGCGTGCTTTCGGCGAAATGGGAATCGTCGGATTTTACGACGCAGTATATCTCCGTGCCTTCAAGACCCTTGCCGGGGTTCGCGATCATGATAGTAGTGCCGACAAATCCCGAGCCGTCTTTATCGAAATCTCCGAAGGGATAGTCTATGGGTTTCGCGAAAACGTCTTTCGCCGCGAAATCCATCCCGTTGTAGAAAAAATACCATTCGCGTTCGAATTCGGGACCGTATTCTGTGTTCTCGTTGGAGCATCTGCACGAATACACGGCGGCCTTTGCGGTCGCCGGCCAGCGTACGGACTGCGGGTTGAGGGATATGACCGGTGTCTTCGCTGCTGCCGGGAATACGGTTAGCATTGCGGTAAGCAGCGCCGCCGCGACGGCGATCACCGCGATTTTACTGAGAGCTTTCATGTTTTTTCTCCCTGATTTTCTCGTATCTGTATTTGATCGGCCTTTCGAGGAGGCGCTTGAATCTGAAAAACGGCGTGAGCTTGTCCTTTATCGGCTCGACGAGTATCGTGACCCTGACCCCGAGCTTTTTCCCCGACCGTATATCGGTGAAGATCTGGTCGCCTATCACGGCGGTTTCGCAGGGCTTGACGCCGAGCGCAGAGAGCGCGCGGCGGCTTTTTCTCACGAGCGGTTTCCCGGCCTTCCATTCGGCGACGAAGCCGAGGCGGGCGTTGAATCTCTCAACCCTTTCGCGCTCGTTGTTCGAGACGAAAGCGACGGCGACGCCGGCCCTGCCGAGCTTATCGAGCCAGGCGGAGGCCTCCTCCGTCGGTTCGGGATCGTCGTACGTGACGAGGGTGTTGTCGATATCGAGGAGCACGGCCCTCACCCCGAGGCCGCGGAGCCATTCGGGGTCGATCTCATATACATCCCGGAATCTGTGATCCGGGCAGAAAAGACGGTCTGTCAGCAAACGAAATCACCCCCGCCGCGCATTATATCATATATGATGATCTTTGTCAAATGATATACGCCCCGGCGGCGCTTGATTATCCCGCCGAAAAGTAGTAAAATATCCGAGCCGCGGCGAGCCGCGGCGGGGGCGTGACCTTGAGCAGACTGAAATACTTTCTGAAAAACAATATCGTTATGCTTGTCGCTGCGGCGGCGATGGTCGTCACCGTCTTTTTCGTGCCCCCCGACGCCGAATATCTCGGCTATTTCGACCTCAAGACCCTCGCCTGCCTTTTCATGACCCTCGGCGTAGTCTGCGCACTCAGGAACATAAAGTTCTTCTCCATAATCGCGAGAAAAACGGTGAAGGCGGCGGGGAATCTCAGGTTCCTTTCGCTCCTGCTCGTCGTCATGACCTTCATCGGGTCGATGATTATCGCGAACGACATGGCGCTCATCACCTTTCTGCCGATAGGGTATTACGCCCTCTCGGTCGCCGGAAAGGAAAAGCACAGCGCGTACGTCTTCATCCTTCAGAACATATCGGCGAACCTCGGCGGCATGCTCACGCCATTCGGCAACCCGCAGAATCTTTATCTCTATTCAAAGTTCAACATCCCGACGGGGGAGTTCACCCTTATAATGCTCCCGCCGTTCCTCGTCGCGATCGGCCTGCTCACCGTATGCTGCTTTATCTTAAAGCCCGAAAAGATCGAGATATCGGGCGAATTTCCCGAAAAACTGAACGCAAAAAGGACGGCGCTTTATCTCGCGCTCTTCGCGCTCTCCGTCCTGTGCATATTCAGGGTACTCGACTGGCGGATATGTCTCGTCATCGTGACCGTCGCGCTCGTCTTTGCGGACCGCAGCGCCCTCAAGAGCGTGGATTATCCGCTCCTCTTCACCTTTGCGTTTTTCTTCGTCTTCACCGGCAATCTCGCCCGTATCCCCGCGGTGCGTGAACTCATGGCGTCCATGCTGTCGCAAGGGGTACTTCTGCCCGCCCTCGGCTCGTGCCAGATAATCAGCAACGTCCCGACGGCGATCCTGCTCTCCCGGTTCACGGACAATTACAGGGAGCTGCTCTACGGCGTAAATATCGGCGGGACGGGGACGCTCGTCGCCTCCCTCGCGAGTCTCATAACCTTCAGCGAGTTCCGGCTCCTTTATCCCGGTCAGACGAAAAAATATCTCGGGCTGTTTTTCGCTGTCAATTTCATTTTTCTCGCCGTCCTCGGGGTCTTCGCGTTCCTCATAACGAGATAAATTGTCAGAAATTTAGAAAGCAGGGCGCCGCGCGGCGCCCTGCTTTTGTCATGATCTTACTTTTCCCACTCAAAGTTTTCGCGGCCGGCGCCGAGTTCGAAATGGCATTTCACGATGCCGAGATCGATCCTCAGGCACGGGCCGATTTTGCCCGCCTCGAGGGAGACCCTGTTCCCGTCGCGGGAGAATCTGAATTTCTGCTGATTTATCGCCGTGGGCGCGAGGAGCGCGGCCTCGATCCCCTTTGCGTACCACTCGGGGAGATTGCCGCCGTCTTTGCAAACGTCGGAGGGCTTTTTGCTCCTTCTCGGCTTGCCCTGATTTTCGCCGTAGCCGAGCGAGATGACGATGACCTCTTTCTGTTCCGGTTTGAGGACAGATTTCGTCTTTCCGTGGGTGAGGGCGACCCAGCAGGTGTTGAGCCCGAGTTCCTGCGCCTTCAGGACGAGGAGCTCGCCGTAGTATCCGCAGCGCTCGTCGAGGTCTTCCGTCTCTTTGTTCCCGATGAGACAGATATAGTTCGAGCATCCGTCAAAGCTGCCGTATTTCGCTCTGGCGCTGCCGAAGCATTCGGGCTCGTCGTAAATGATCTGAACGTCAAGTCCGCTCTCGCGGTTAAGCTCCTCGGCGCGGGCGTCGAGCTGCGTCCTCACCTCCGCCGGGATCGGCTTGTCGAGATACCGCCTCACGCTGTGCCTGGATCTTATAAGGTCCATGTAGTCCTGCATTTCATCAACCTCCGGTTTCTCAAATTTGCCATATCAGTTTGATGGACCGAGTTTCCACTTGAATTTTTCCTTGAAATCGTTATAGCATTCGGGACAGATCCAGTATGCACCCGGCGTGTTTTCCGGTTGGGTGCAGTATCCCTCATGCAGATCGCCGTCGTATTCGGAGAATTTTTCCCAGCAAAACTCGCAATGCTTGTGATCCCATTCCTCTGAAAAGTTGCGATACTTGATAAAATACAGCGTTTTGCCTGTCAGATACAGTTCCTGGTTTGTCAGTCTCCAATCGTCTTCCATATTGTCCCTCCGTTTTCCCGTATTTCTCACGTCATTATACCCGAAAAGCGCGTTTTTGTCAAACCTCTGCCGAAAGCGCGGGGTGCGAAAAAAACAGTCCATATAATCAAAAAAGAGGGCAGACGCCCTCTTTAAATTTTGTGATTAAAAAACAAAATTGCCCATAAGCTTAAATTGTGTGAAAAGTTGATTTTATAGCTCATCGGGATGAAGTGGAATTCATCACCACTTAAACCAACAAAAT
>JAGABQ010000067.1:0-10069 GCA_017614495.1 Clostridia bacterium | reverse complement strand
GGCGGATGCCTTCATGACAACGGCAATATAATTGCTTCCGTTATGGCTCGCCGTACCAATGACGCAGTAGCCTCCCTCGGGAGTGTTACCGCTTATCAGTCCCGTGGCTATGTTGAGATAATACGCCGTCGTTGCGCGTTCCGACACAAGATAGTTCCTTGTACCTATCACTCTTTTTTCCGAGCGGTTCGTCGCCGGAATGGTGACCGTCTTCTGTGAAGCTATTTCGGTAATCGTCGTGTCGGTCATAGCGTATTTGGCGAGCGTCAGCATGTCCCGCGCCGTTGTGACCATCAGGGGATCGTGCATTCCCGTAGGATTCGTAAAGAACGTCCCTGTCATCTGGAGTTCCTGCGCCTTGTCGTTCATCATCATGACAAATCCGTCAATCGATCCGCCGACCTTTTCCGCGAGGACGTTTGCGCAGTCGTTGGCTCCGGCGAGAAGCATGCCCACAAGAAGATTGTAAAAAGATATTTTTTCGTTTATCCTGAGCTCGATATCGGTACCCGTGGTACTGTGATACGCGGTCGCCGAAACGGTGCACACCGTGTCGTATCCGTCCGGGAGCTTTTTCACCGCATATTCCGAGGCGATGACCGCCGTCATCAGCTTTGTGAGTCCCGTCGGAAAGTGAACGTCGTCGATTTTCTTTTCGTAAAGGATCTGATTAGCCTCTATACAGTAAACGAGCGAGGACTCGCAGTGCTCGTTTGAGGGATCCTCAAGCGCCCCGGGCGTGAGGGAAAAGACAGGAATCAGACCCGCCGCAATGACAAATATAAGAAAAAAAGATATTGTTTTTTTGCTCAATAACGATAATTTCATTTGTCAAAACTGAAAAAAACGTCTGTATTTCCGAACGTCTCTTCGGATGATCTGATGTCCGCGGCGAGCTGACGTGAAAGCTCGCCGAGATTTGAAAAGTTTTCTTCGCCGCGAAGCCGCCCGGTTATCATAAAATCGAGCGTAAGACCGTAGAGATCTCCGTCAAATCCTATGATATGCGTTTCGGCGTGCCTCTTTTCACCGCCCGTCGTCGGGCATGACGTTATCCCCGTGACAGTCGGGTAGAGGCGGCCGCCGACGCGGCAGTAACCGGAATACGCTCCGTTCGGCGGAACTGTACCCCTCAGGGCGACGTTTGCAGTCGGGAAGCCGATACTCCTGCCCACGTGCTTGCCGTGGATTATCTCGCCGCGGATTATATACGGATGCCCGAGCATCCCGACGGCGCGCGCTATTTCGCCGCCCGACAGGAGCGACCTTATCAGGGACGATGATACCCGCTCCCCGCCGCAGAGGACGGGAGGAACGACGAAAAGACGCCCGCGCGAAAGAAGCCTAGCCAGGGTTTCGGGATTCCCCGATCTTCCCCTGCCGAACGTATAGTTGAATCCGCATACGACGAAATCGGACGGTCCGACGGCATATTTCACGAACTCATCGGGAGACATGTTACGTACGTCCTCAAACCTGTCGGTGACGACGTCACCGGCACCGAACCTCAAAAGGAGGTCACGGCGAAGCGTTCCGGGGCTGACCGCGTCCGGTCTGTCGTCCGAAAAAGTCCTGACGACTGCCCTGCCCCCGGTACGCGAGGCGATACCGGCTGACGTTTCGAGCAAACCGATATGTCCGAGATGAACGCCGTCAAAGTATCCGAGGACGATGACGTCCCCGGACGGTTCCGGAAAACCCATTGTCAGACCCTCAGAAAACTCCTGACAAGACAGTTGAGAAGCTCGTCGCGGTCAACGTGACTGATGAGAGCCCGGGCGTTTCGGTGGTTCGTTATATAAGTCGGATCTTCGGAAAGGATGTAGCCGACTATCTGGTTGACCGGGTTATATCCTTTTTCGGACAGCGCGTGATAAACCGTCTGAAGTGTCTGGCGGAGCTGCTCGTCGTGGTCCGCCACAAAATTGAAGGTCTGGGTAGATGCGTTGCTTCCGCCGCTGTTCAATGGTTTATTTGACATCTGTTTTTCTCCTTTTTGTGTTTCAGTATATTTCACGCTCGCCGCGCCTTCTGCGCGCGGCTCGCACTGTGAGCAGTATTATGCAGGCGGCGGCTCCTCCGCAGAGGATCAGCAGCCCGTAAAGCGGGTATTCGGGCTTTTCTTTTGCTATGACGACCCTGTTGATTATTTCCTTCTCGCTTGCCGTGAGAGAAAGCGCGTCGATCGAGGCGATAAGGAGCGTCGGATGATCGGCTCCGTCGTCCTTAATGTAAACTCCGATTTCGGTTATATTTCCGCGCCAATCCAGATTACTTATATCCGCGACGAGTTCGTTGATTCCGTTATCGGAAACCGTACCCCTGAAAATCGCTCTGTTTTTGCCCGACCGGAGAATGATGAGGGCGCCGACGCCGTCCTCTCCGTTCGGAAGCGTGCCCACCGTCGCCCTCACGGAAATATATTCCGCGAGTGACAGGTCGATCCCCGGGTTGATTTTCTTTGTGACTCCGCTCCACGTCGGCACTCCGTTGAATTTCACCGACATTATGCCGCTTTCAGTCCCGAGCGAAACGCCGGAGGTGATCAGCGCGCCCTTTTCCGTTGCCGTAAAACCGGAAGCGCCGTCCGAAAAATCGTATATTTTCGCTCTTCCCTCGATCCCCGAGGGGACGATCCGGATGATCTCGTTCTCGCTCACGCTGATTCCAGAAGACTTGGAACTGCTCCGGGAAAGCTCCGAGAGATAGTCCGATATCTCGTCAAGATAGGTCAGTTTGCCCGCCGAGACGGTATCGGAATACATGAGCGTACCGCCGTAATCCGGAGAGAAGAACGGTATGACGCCGTCGATCCCGACGTCCGTCCCGGACGTCCCGAGGAAGACCGTCTCGGCAAATATCGACGTCATCACGATGCTCTCGTTTTCGTCCGCAGGTTCGTGCCCTCCCAATATGAGAAGCGAACAGTCGTTTCCAATGAGGCGCACCGCCCCGATGACCGACGGTATATCGGTGTCGGTGTCCCATACGTCGGCGGCAACGCTCAAAGATACGTTCCCTCCGCGCGAAAGATAAGTTTTAAGCATCCTGAGAAAGGCGTATGCCCTGATACTGTCCGAGCCGTACGACACGGACGGAGAAAACCACTCGCCGCTTACGGGAACGTAAACGCGGATCTCGCGGTTCACCGCCTGCACCGTGTTGAATACAGCGCGGAAAAGCACCGCGTACGCGGCCGCCGTCTCTCCGGCATCGGCGCCGGAAAGCCCGATGTTCGCGGCCTTTCCTACCACCAGACCGCAAAGATTTTCGGTCACTCCGCCCTCGGTCCCGTATCTCTCGGCGAGAAATCCGCAAACCGCTCTGAACGTGTCGACGTCGGGGCTGCCGTCCGATGAAAACGTCATTGAATCGATCGTGAGATCCCCGGTTTTTTCGGCAAAAAGTCTGATATATACAGCGACACCGCGGCGGAATAGCCCGTCCATGACCTGATCAAGACCGGATACTGCCTCCGAATCTATCACACATACGGCGCCCCCGCGCGAGTAGCTTATCCCGCCTCCGGCAGAAAGGAGCTCCCCGACGTTCACTTCGACGTAAGTACAGCCGATGTCATATTCAAGATAGTCGTCCGAAAGAACTCCGAGTCCCTTGGGGCTTCTCTGTTCGAAATCCGGCGCGGTCCCCGAAAGAATACCCGGATTGGTCACGTAAAACGGGTATCCGACCTGAACGTTCCCCTCGGGAGCCGTAATAATGACGGCGTATTTTCTGTGAACCGCCGAACCGTCTGACGACACCTCGGTGCTGAAATAGAATTCACCGTCGTTGACCGTCGCCTTTGAAAGCGACGTCCTTTTCGACGTGTCGACCGCCTCATCCCTTGAAAAAGAATAAAGATTCGCGTCGCATCCGTCGCATCCGCTTATCTCTCCGCTGACGGTCAGAGTCCTGCCGTCGCGCGAGATGAGGCACGACCTTATCGACCCGCGGTACGGCGACCCGCCGCCGGTTTTTATCCACGAAACCGTGTGAAAACCGCTGAATACGATATAGCCCCCGTCCGTGTTGTCAAAGGATATGCGCAAAGACGCGACGTCCCGGGCGGAATAATCGAATATAACCGATTGCGTATCCGTCCCCTTGAGCAGTCCGACAGTCTCCTTGCGGCTCGATCCGTCTGCAAACACGGAGGTCAGCGTAACGTTTTCTGCGTTGCTGTGATTTTCAAGAAATATCTCGATGCCGCGGCCGTCGGCGGCCGTCGCATGCGGCGTCCCGACGAGCTCCCCGCCGTTCCCCGTATAAAAAATCCCTCCGTCGGCGCAGGTTCCTCCCTCGGCGTGCCAGTCCGGACAGACCGATCTCAGCGACTCTACAAAATCCCCGTCGCTGAAAGCTATGACAAGGTCGAGGACCATGCGGACGCTCCCCGTGCCTACGGTCAGCGTCTGATATTTTGCGTTGCCCTTTTTGGGCGACGTGTTTTTGGTTATGGAATCGCCGTCCGTCAGGTCGAAAACAACTGTCGACCAGTATCCGCCGGGTATATCGGCCGCGGAAGCAAATTCAAAATAAGGGGACGAGACGGAGAGTGAAACCGACCCGCCCACGTCAGACCAGACGGTGAACGCGACGTACCGGCAGGAATCGATCTCTCCCGAAAGCGATTTTGACGCTTCGCCCGTCAGGCTGAGCGATCTGCTGCCTTCAAACGGAGCGAAAGGACTCTCATCAAACGAGTCGAGAGCTCGCGCCCCAGTTGAGGTCCACGATACCGTCGGGCGGTTGAAGTTATCTATAACGACGCATCCGTCGGTGTTCATCATGCAATCGGCTGGTGTTATGACCACCGGCCCGGCCGATGAACCGGCTTCTTCCGCAGAAAAGACCGGGAGCGAGGCAGCGGCGATCGCCAGCGCGGCAAAAAGAATCAAAAAGCGTCTCTTAACGTCCGTTTTCATTGCCGACTACCTCCCCTTTTTACAGTCATATATATTATATCATATAATGCGTGGAATTTCCATAGTTTTTATTTGAACTGACGGTAAAAAACAAACGGGTGAAAGACAGGCAAAATATCAAAAATATTTCGCCCCGGCGCTTGACTTTCATTCGCCCTTTTGATATAATAAGCAGTGGAGGCGTAGCTCAGCTGGTCAGAGCGTTCGGTTCACATCCGAGAGGTCGAAGGTTCGAGCCCTTTCGTCTCCACCATTGAAAAAGCATCGCGCCGCGATGCTTTTTTGATTTACTCTTCACTTGTGCCCTCAACGACATTTACAGCCCTTCGAAAAGATTTCCGCAGGGCTGTTTCTGTTCAATCGTTTACAAACGTGATGCTTTTAATCGTCACGGGCTCGCGCGGGACGTCGTCGTACCAGCCGCGGCTGACGGTCTTTACCGACGCGACGGAGTCAATGACTTCAAGCCCTTCGGTCACTTTGCCAAAGGCGGCATAGGCGCCGTCAAGATGCGGCGCGTCGGCGTGCATGATGAAAAATTGAGAGGACGCCGAGTTCGGGTCGCTCGTCCTTGCCATTGAAAGAACGCCGCGAGTGTGTTTTATATCGTTAGCGAAAAAACCGTTCTGTCTGAATTCGCCGCGGATGGAGTCGGCCTTTTTCGGATTGAAATCCGCGTCGAATCCCCCTCCCTGTATCATAAAGCCCTTTATCACCCGGTGGAAGATAAGCCCGTTGAAGAAGCCGTCTTTGATCAGTTTCGTGAAGTTGGCGACTGTCGCCGGCGCTTTGTCGGGATAAAGCTCCGCGGTCATCGTACCCATGTTTTCGATCTCGATTTTGATCTTTATCGTGTCTTTCATATCTTTTTCCTTTCAGAATGCGTAATATGGATTCGGCTTTATTTCGGAAAGCCGGTATTTTTCTTTAAGCGATCCGTCAACCGTGACCTTTTCGCGCAAGGGAGAGAAGACCTCGTTGTATCTGTCGTTCATCACGTACGTCGCGATGGAGGAAATCTGATTCATGTCCGTCTCCTCGAGCTTGTTTATATCCTCGAGGGGGAACTTTCCGATGACGTAGGTCGCGTGCTCCTCGTCAACCCTCACGACGTCCCCGACGGACGATCCGACCACGGCGTTGACGATATCCGAGCCCCAGGTCAGGACCTCGTTTTCCGAGATGAGGAATCCGTTCGGATATTCCGACGTATCGTATTCGCTGTATTTTTCTCTCAGTTCGTCAAAGTCCGCCCCGTCCGACAGCTCGGCGATACATTTTTCGATCTTCGCGAGACGGTCCTTTTTCTCCTCTGCCGTCATTTCCTCGGTGAGCGGAAGACCCTCGTCGTCGTAAAGGATATTTCCGTCACCGTCTTTCATGACGCGTTCGGTGTAAAAGACGATGTACTTGATATGACTGTACCGGCTGTTGTAATAATTTACAACGTCCTCCTCGGTTATCTCATACTCACCGCCTTCGCCGAAAAGGGCGTTCTGCACCGCCTCGAGCTTTTTTTCGGCGGTATATACCTCGCGGAGCGTGGAAACCGTCAGCATTATGTTTTTCAGTTCGTTGTTGAGGCTGGATTTCCCGCCGTAATAATCGAGTTTTTCGTTGATATTGTCCTCAATAGAGGCCTTTACCGAGCTGCTGAGCGTGAGCTTCATCTCCCTGAAAAGCACCTCGGCGATGAGATAATCCTTTATCCTGTCGTCGATGGACAAGGTGAAATACTCCTCTACTGTTTTCCCGTCCGGGGCGTCGCTCTGCCAGAAAGACGCGGTGTCGTAGGCGTCTGAGTAGGAATACAGTATATTCCTCTTGTACGACGACATCCAGTAGTAGTATTTGTCCTCGGTTATATAATGCCCCTCGTAGGTCATTATCCTGCCGTATTTCGGAGCGCAAGAAGCAAGCAGGAGCACGGCCGCCAGGATTGCGGCAAAAAGCGTGCGCGGGACGTCAATCTTTTTCATTTTTGTTTTCACTGTTCCCTCCCTCGTCGGCGCTGCAAAGCGCTCCGTACTGTTTTATGAGCTCGAGCGTTTCGTCGAGCACGTCGCCGCCCTTCCCTATCCTCAGGGTGACGTACGGCTTGACGTCCATGCTTATAAGCAGCTTGCCGTTGTTCATCGCGGTCATTTCTATCCATTTTTTCAAATCCATGACCTCGGGGACGATCACGACGTTTCCGCTTCTTTTCGATACGGAAACGATGCCGCTTCGCTCACAGATCGACCGGAGCAGAGCGATATCCATCAGCGAAACGACAGGCATGGGCGGCTCGCCGTATCTGTCGATCAGCTCGTCGACGATGTCGACCGTGTCGTCGACGCTCGAAACGAGCGATATCTTTTTGTATATCTCTATCCTCTGCCGCTGACTTGAAATGTAATCCCCGGGGATGAACGCGCTGATGCCGAGATCAACCGAGCACTCCGTCTTTTTCGGCGGCTTTTCGCCCTTTATCTCAAGCACCGCCTCGTTCAGGAGCTTCATATACATATCGTATCCCACGTTTGAGATATGTCCGCTCTGCTCGGCGCCGAGGAGGGTGCCGGCGCCGCGTATCTCGAGATCCCGGAGCGCGATCTTGAATCCCGAGCCAAACTCGGTATACTCCCTTATCGCCTCGAGCCTCCTGACGGAAATATCGGAAAGCGCCTTATGTTTGCGGTACGTGAAATACGCAAAGGCGCGTCTCGACGATCTCCCGACCCTCCCCCTGATCTGATGGAGCTGAGAAAGCCCGAAAAGATCGGAATCCTCGACGACGAGGGTGTTGGCGTTCGGAACGTCTACCCCGGATTCGATTATCGTGGTGCAGACGAGGATGTCGGTCTCGCCCCTCAGCATCATGTTCCATACGTCGGAAAGCTCGTCCTTGTCCGTCCGTCCGCTCGCGACGGCGACACGCGCCTCGGGCACGGCCTTTCGAATCCTCTGGGCGGTCTCCTCGAGACAGTCTATCCTGTTTCTCAGCCAGAAGACCTGCCCGCCGCGCCGGAGTTCCTTTCTGAGCGCCTCGGCAAGTATCGTTCCGTCATATTCGAGAACGTAGGTCTGTACCGGAAGCCTGTCTCCCGGTGCCTCCTCGAGTATCGACATATCGCGGATACCGCTCATCGACATGCTGAGAGTTCGGGGTATCGGCGTGGCGGTCAGCGTGAGCGTGTCGACGTTGACCGTCATTTGCCTCAGCTTTTCCTTTGCCGCGACGCCGAAGCGCTGCTCCTCGTCGATTATAACTAGGCCGAGATCGCGGAATCCGACGTCCTGAGACAATATACGGTGAGTTCCGACGACGATGTCGGTCTCGCCGCGTTTAATGCGTCTCAGGGCCTCGCCGATCTCCTTCGGAGTCCTGAAGCGGGAAAGCATCTCCGCGCTGACGGGGAAGCCCCTCAGTCTCGATTGAAGCGTCTGATAATGCTGAAGAGCGAGGATCGTTGTCGGGACAAGTATCGCGACCTGTTTTCCGGCGGAAACGGCCTTGAACGCCGCCCTCAGGGCCACCTCGGTCTTCCCGAAGCCGACGTCTCCGCAAAGGAGACGGTCCATCGGCCTCGCGAGCTCCATATCGCGCTTGACCTCGTTTATCGCCTGTAGCTGGCCCTCTGTCTCGTCGTACGGGAACGACTCCTCGAAATCATGCATAAGAGCGTCGTCCTTGCCGAAAGCAAAGCCGGGCGTCCTCTCCCTCTCCGCATACAGCGCGATGAGCTCCGCCGCCATTTTTCTCGCCGCCGCCTTGACCTTTTTCTTGCTGTTGGTCCACTCGGTCCCGCCTATCTTTGAAAGCTTAAGAGCTCCGTCGTCGGAGTTCGGACCTATGTATTTCGAGATGCTGTCAAGCTGGTCGCACGGCAGGAACAGCGTGTCCGATCCGTCATATTTTATTTTTACATAATCGGACGTCACGCCCTCGACGGTTATGGTTTCAAGTCCCTGATAAACCCCGATACCGTGCTTGACGTGAACAACGTAGTCGCCGACGGACATGTCGGCATACGACATTATGCGCTCGCCGGTCGCGCGGTGAGAAGAACTTTTTGAGCTCCTGCGTTTTTTAACGCCCGAAATGCCGCTTTGCTGTACCGTCGAGAGCACCACGCGTTTTCCCGCCGTGAGCTCAAAACCGTCGAGCGGCGAAATCAGAAGGTTGACAATTCCCGGCTCGGCCTTTTTCGCGTCGACGTGATAGGGCAGTCCTGCCGACTCAAGCATCGACCCGACGCTTTTTCTCATCGCGTCGTTTTCGCACAGCACCGCGACGGCGAAGCCGTTTTTAACGTACGACGGAATATCCTCGGCAAGCAGGTCGGGGCGGTCGGCGTATCTCGCCGTCTGTCTCGCCGTGAGGCCGTACAGACCGGCGAAGGAAACCGACGGCGCGGACGTTATGAATCTGTCGGAAACGACGCCGCAATGTGACGAAACGAAGGAAACAAATCCCTCCTCGCCTATACCGAAATTCGCAAACTCGGGTGACAGCAAGCCCTCTTCAACAAGAGTGGAGGAGGCGTTAGCACCGTGCCACTCGCTCCCGTTCACCGTATCGCGGCAGGCGTTGAGATCGCACGTAAGAACGACCGAACCGCCGTCAAAATAATCGAAAAGCGTCTCTTTTTCGGGATAAATCAGCGAGATATACCTGTCGCGGTACATCATCTCT
The DNA here is from genome assembly GCA_017614495.1 of Clostridia bacterium. Taxonomy (GTDB): domain Bacteria; phylum Bacillota; class Clostridia; order Oscillospirales; family CAG-272; genus Colimorpha_A. The sequence continues at coordinate 463 of JAGABQ010000067.1, read as the reverse complement.
CCTCCGGCGACGGCTGATTCAAGCTCCGCGCTGAGAGTTGCCCTGATCTTTTCGTCGGGCGCGCGCTCGATAAGCGCCTTCTCCGCCCCTGCGATTTTCTTCCGTGATCTTTCGTCCGGAAGGACCTCGCGCGCAGGAATTATGAACACCCCTTCGGCGTCTACCGTCCTGCGCTGAGTCAGCGCGTCAAAGCGGCTCATGCTGTCGATCTCGTCCCCGAAAAGTTCTATCCTTACGGGCGATGAATCGCCCGGAGGAAAAATGTCGACAATACCCCCCCTGACGGAGAACTGCCCCTCGCCGTCGACCAGCTCAACGTTGACGTAACCGCCGTCGTTCAGCACGGAGGTGATCTCCTCGATGGAGATCGGCTCCGAGGCGCTTATCTGCATCATAAGATTTTCGAGTCTTTCCCTCGGGCAGGTAAACTGCACCGCTGCGTCGGACGTCGCGACCACAATAT
>JAGABQ010000066.1:0-5157 GCA_017614495.1 Clostridia bacterium | reverse complement strand
CGGCGGCGGCGATGACGAGAGATGCTATTATGCCGACGACGACGTAGAGCCCCGTGTGATTGTCGCTTATCACGTACTGCGAGGTCGTATCGCCGGTCTTTTCGGTGACGGACTCATCGGGAGCCGTCGTTTCGCCGGCGGAGGATTCAGCGTCGGTCTCGGAAGTGAGCGCCTCGGAGGTCACATTCTCGGAGGTGACCGGCTCGGACGTTCCGATATCCTGAGTTTCGGTCTCCGACGAAACGTCTGTCACGGTTTCCGATACGTCGGACGAGGTTTCGTCGGTGTCGGCAGCCGGCGCGGATTCGAATACCGCGGTATAATCTACGTCGCCGGAGACCTTTGATATGCTCGGGCTCCACCCCGAGAAGGTGTAGACGAGGCCGTCGCCGGGCGCCTTTTCCGGCGTCTGACCCTTATACGAGGGCGTCTTTCCGAAGTCGAGCTTTGAGCTCTGAAGCTCGGTGCCGTCCTCGTTCAGGAACCTGACGGTATATTTGTTGACTGTGGATTTGTACGTCGCTTTGTAGGTCGCGTCGCCATTTGCGGTCTCGATTGCCGGCGACCAGTCCTTGAATGTGTAAGTGTACTGGGCAGTCGCGTCCTTCGTCGGGGTCCCGCCGGTGTACGAGGGCATATCGCCGCCCGCGACCTCGCATGTCTGGAGGACCGCGCCGTTGTCGTTTACGAACTTGATCGTGTAGCTGCCGTCGTAGTAGCCCTGTTTGCCGCCCGACGAAAGATAAGTGAGCGAATCGGTGACCGCGCCCGTGGGCAGCCAGCCGTCCTTGACCTTGTTTGCCTGCTCAAGGGTCTTGCAGAGCGTCACGCCGGCGATATATATCGAATTGCTGTTCGATTCGCCGCCGTCGAACAGGTCGATGCGGATGTTGTTCACCCTCCCGGTCCAGCCGCTTTGCGTGCCGGGCTTGAAAACGACGTACTGCCATCCGGCGCTTGAGCCCTGGATCGTCTCGGCCACCGTGACCTTGCCGGTCGCGCCCTCATCTTTTCCGCACTGGAGGAACAGACGGAGGGAAGAACTGCGGTTCAGGTCCGTCCCGACCTTGAGAACGATATACGGATAGTCCTGCGCGCGGATCTCCCTGTGCGTTGTGAAATGGAGCGGGAAAAACGCGTCTGCGCCGCCGGCTTTAATCTGAAAAGCGTTTTCGCCTTCAAACGTCGCCGCCCTGAAGGCGCCTATCGAGTTGCTGTACGAGAGACTGGTCGAGAGCATCGTCCACGCCCAGTCGAAATGCTCGGGCGACGCCGACACCATGTCGGCGCCCTTGTTGATTATGTAATCGAGCTTGCCCTGCTTGGAGCATACCTTCGTGTCGTTCCAGCAGACGGCGACTGAGTTGATGACGGAGCGCTCGCTCCCGTCGGAGCATTTGTTCCTCACCGTATAGGTGCCGTTCTGGAGGGTGACGCAGGTGGTCGAGCCGCCTCCGTCGAGATAGAACACGCTGTTGTATCCCGCTTCGCAGCAGAAACGGAATGCGAGATCGTATCGGAGCGCGGCTCTGCTCTTGTCGGTCTGCGAGGTGACCGTCGCGAACATGACCGTCCCGTCGTCCTTTATCCCTATCATCGTCGTGGGATAGTCCGTCTGCTCGCTGTTGAAGGTGACCGGGGTTTTGGAGTTGAGCTGCTGCATCCATCCGCCTATGCAGTCGACCACGTTCGGCCACATTTTCGTATATACGTCGCCGAATCTGTCGGTGACGGTGCACTTTATCGATACCGTGCTGCCGACCGGGAAATTGTTCTGCAGATCGCTCACGCGGTTGCCGCGGGCGGTGATGACGAGCTTGCCCGCCGAGATGGCCGGCCTCGTCGCCGAGTTTGCGGGATAGACCGCCCTGACCGTGCCGGTCACAGTACCGTTGACGGTGAAAGCGTCCGAGCCGTTCACGTCTATCTCGACCTCGTAGGCATCGTCAAGGGCGTAGTTCGCCGAGCCCACGCGCTGATTGTATATGATTATCGCGTTCCTCGCCGGGAGGCGGTTGAGGCCGTTAGCCTTGACCGTCGTTCCGTTCACTGTCATCGTGAATGCGAAGACCGGCGAGCCGACGAACGGCTGGTTTGTGTCTGTGACGGCGAACGCCGGGCGCTCCTCCGTCGGCCGACCTTTTTCAAAAGTAGTGGAGTCGAGATTTTCCTGATCTATCTGCGCGGAGGCCCATACCTCGCGGTCTATCATGAGGGCGCCGCGCGAAACGTACAGCGTTTTTCCCGACTGGATCGTGTTTTTATACTGGCTTTCGACGAGCCAGAGATCTCCGTTGACCGCCGCGAGCACCGTCTTTCCCGGATTGGCCGAGTTGAACGCCGAGGCCGACGCCGAGACCTTTCCCTTGCTCGTTATATACTGGCCGTTGTTTATGACGTCGAGCGAGAGATTGGTGTTTGCGAGATCGAACTCGACGAGATTGACCTTCGCCTCGCTCGAGCCGTATGCTCCGCTGTTCAGGATTATCTCCGACCATTTTACGCCCGTGTTCTGTCCGGAGCCGTTTTTCAGCTCGGTCACCGTGCCGCTTTTCTGTCCCGTGAATATCTGCGGCGCCTGGGCGGCCGATACCGTGACCGCCGGCAAAACGGAAGCGGCAATGAGCATAACCGCGGCCGCTATCGAAATGATTTTTTTCATATCCGTGAAACACCTCTTGTTGTTGACAAAACCCGCTCTTGCTGATAGAATATCAGCCGGACCGGCGGGCCGGCTACATTATATAATAAAGTCGCCGCCGTGGCAATACCATTTTTTACCGCGCAGATAAAAAAGATGTCCGAAAATGAATCAGAATCGGGGAGAAAAACCATGCTGACGATACCTCAGCCCAAAAAATCCGCAATATCGGGAGAGCCGATCTCCGTCCGCACGGTGTCGGCGGACACGGCGGGAGATCTCATTAAAGCCGTCGCGCCTTTTGCCGACAACGTCGAGAGGATATTCGGCGTCCGGCTCGGGTCCGTCCCGGCGGGAGGCGACGCCGACGTCGTTTTCGACCCATCGCTTGCCGGGGAAGAGTACCGTATCCTGCCGGAGGGTGGCGGGATAAAGATTTTCGCGGGCGGCCTCCCGGGGGCAAATCACGCTCTCGCAAAGCTGTTTCAGCTCGCTCGCCGAGACGGCGGCGGGCTCACCGTGCCGGCTCTTACTGCAGAGGACAAACCCGACAAGGCCTGGCGCGGGTTCATGCTCGATCTCGCGCGTCAGTGGCATCCCGTCAGGTATATCCTCGATTACGTCGATATGCTGTGGCTTTACGGCATGAGCGTCCTTCAGCTCCATTTCACCGACAACGAGAGCTATACTCTCCCGAGCAGGGTATTTCCGAGGCTCTCCACCCCGGGCAGACACTACACGGAGGACGACATAAAATATATCGCCGAGTACGCGGCGTCGCGCGGCGTCGCGCTCGTCCCCGAGATCGACGCGCCGGGACACTGCAAGCCCTTCAACGACGCGTATCCCGAGATATTCGGCTCGAACGGAATTATCGAGGCGACCGACAGGGCGTTTGCCGGCCTCGACGCGCTGTACGGCGAGCTGTGCGGATTTTTCCCCGGCTCGGAGATGATTCACGTCGGAGGCGACGAGGCGGCGATAGGGAACTGGAACGGCTGTCCCGATACCGTCGCGTGGCGCGACGCCCACGGCCTCAGTGACGAGCGCGACCTGTACGGCGAATATATAAAGCGCCTGACGGAGATCATTCTTTCAAAGGGCCGCGTCCCCGTCGTGTGGGAGGGCTTTCCTAAAGAATGGAACGGAAAGATTGACAAGCGCGTGCTCGTTTTCTCATGGGAGAATTATTATCAGTCCACCCGCGACCTGCTCGAGGGGGGATTTTGCGTGCTCAACGCCGCGTGGAGGCCTCTTTACATAGTAACGCCCCAGCCGCACTGGGAGCAGGACGAGGTGCTCGACTGGAACGTTTATTTCTGGAATCACTGGTGGGACGCCTCGCACGCCGCCGGCGGGCTCACTGTCGAGCCGACAGAAAAGGTCCTCGGCGGACAGATATGCGCATGGGGGGACAACATCAAAAACATGGACCCGACGGAGGGCGCCGACCTCGAGTTCGGCATAGCGAGAAAACTCATTCCCGCGCTCGCCGAGAGGACCTCGAACGCGGACTGCGAGGCGGACCGCGCCGCCTTTGCCGTGGCGTTTGAGCGCGCCGACGGGCTCGTCACGGTCAGGCGCGGGGAATAACCTTCAAAAAGCGGGACCGTCAGAGCACCTGCGATAAAGCAGGTGTCTCTTTTTTGTGCTTAGCTTTGTAATTGATCTAATCTGTGCTGTTTTCCGCGAAACCAACGCAAAAGCGCTTTTGACAACCAGCGGCCATCAAAATCGCATCACGTCCCTTTTGCGTTGACTACGTCTGTCTGGTCAGAGCATCATTCAACTATCCGTTGCAAAACACAACTAAAGATAAACAACGCGGTTGTTGTATTTGCATTTTCTTTATGCTATTATATAGCCAGAACAAGCGCTTGTTACTTTAATTCTTAGGAGGAAACCATGAATATTCAATTGAGCGAGCAATTAAAAAAGCTCCGTAGGGAAAAAGGCAATACGCAGGAGGATCTGGCGAACCATCTCGGCATTTCCACCCAGGCGGTCTCCAAATGGGAGCGCGAAGAAGGATACCCGGATATAACGCTGCTGCCGGCTATCGCGTCCTATTACAACGTAAGCGTTGACGATCTGCTTGGCGTGGGTGAAATAGAGAAAGAGAAAAAGCTGCTTGCGTACCGCGATAAAAACGCCGAACTGTTCCGCGACGGAAAAAGTGCTGAACGCGTGGAGTTGTGGCGAGAAGCCCTGCATGAGTTCCCGAACGATCTGTCAGTCGTTTACGATCTGATGTACTCATTGTCCGCAGCGGATCGAAACGCAAACGCCGACGAAATCATCTCGTACGGAGATAGGATCCTGAACGAATCCACCGATCAGTCTTTGCGCGGCGGCGCGATCCAATGTCTGTGCTTTACCTATTACTACGCCAAAAAGGATGCGGAGTCGGCAAAGAAATACGCAAAAATGGCGGGCAGTTATTCGGTCACGGTCGACGAAATGATGCCGCATATCCTGGAGGGTGACGAAGCGGTGCTGTATTGTCAGCACAACAT
>JAGABQ010000065.1:0-3271 GCA_017614495.1 Clostridia bacterium | reverse complement strand
GCCCGGCTAAACGCTTTTTCAAAGGAATATCATCGGGATATTATTGAATCGAACGTCATATTGATCAGCTGCATTCCTTACTCGGCAATTGAGCCGATTGAATATTCTCCGTTTGTCAGACTTACCGTGAACGCGCACGATCTGACCGCAGACTGTCTTCTGCTCGCTTCGGGTTGTGAAAATATTGTTTCCATCGCCATTGGGTATGATATCCCTCCTGAACAAGATGCTTCTTGGGACGAGGCACTTTCAGCGACGAATGCATATGAGGTCGTATAGATCGACTACAGGTGCGTAATGCTTTGATTACAACTTGACAAACCTCTCGAAAAAAAGTAAAATATCCACGCGGCCGGCGAGCGTTCAGATAAAGGGCGCTTCGCCGGTTTTGCAATCCCGACCGGAGGAGCAAACGTAAATCATGTTAAAGAAAACGATCTGCGCGGTCCTTGCCGCGGTCTTTCTTATATCCGCGGCGGCATGCGCCGCGAAAAACGGAGACGAAACAATGAGCAGTACAGCCGAAAGCACAACTGAAACGCCGGAGACGGAGCCCCTGCCGACAGTAAGAGAAAATCCGCTCCGCTCGGCGGGGGACACGATGCAGGTGCGCATATCCGACCCGCCGGGGGAGGACCCCTTTGTCGTTCTTCCCGGGGCGGCCCCCGACCCTTTCGTCACATACGACCCGATAACGGACTATTATTACGGAATGTCGACGCAGAACAGCGCGATAATCCTCCACAGGAGCCGGGTGCTCGACGGCCTTTTCTCGAAGGGAGAGTCACTCAAGGTCTACTGGACCGGCTCGCAGATATATGAATCTCTCTGGGCGCCCGAGATGTATTATATGGACGGCCGCTGGTATATCTATTCGAGCGGAACCACGTCTCCGACCGACCCGGTCAAGCACCTTTTCGTGCTGGTCTCAAAGACCGAGGATCCCTTTGACGGGTTCAGGTTCAAGGCGTATATAAACAACAACATTTTCGGTATCGACCCGACCGTGTATATCGACGCCGAGAGCGGGAAGCGTTATCTCTGCTATTCCGAGGTCATCGACGGGCTCCAGTGGCTGAGCATTGCCGAGCTGAAAAAGCCGTGGAAAATAGGGACGCCCGTGCCGATCTGCGATCCCCGCGAATACGAGTGGGACGGGAATCTCAACGAAGGGCCGTTTTTCGTGAAACACAACGACCGGCTCTTCATAATCTACTCGACCCACGGCTGCTACGACGACAAATACAGTCTCGCGCTTATCGAGTATCAGGGCGGCGATATGCTGAGCAAGGACAGCTGGGTCAAATATCACGAGCCGATCTTCGTGATGAGCGAGGAGAACCTCGTCTTCGGCCCCGGGCACGCCTCGTTCTTCAGCTCGCCCGACGGGAGAGAGGTCTGGATAGCTTATCAGTGCTTTTATTCGTCAAACGCCGAAAACCCGGCTCGCCGCCGCATGAGGGTGTGTCACGTTCAGCCGATAAGCTTTGACGAGACCGGCTTCCCGGTCATCGGGATCCCGAAGGCGGGGGACGCGCTTATCCCCGTCCCGTCGGGGGAATAACGCTTGACAAAACCCCTCAAATAATGTAAAATCTCATGGTCCACCGGGTCGGACGCTTGCGTACCGTCACGCCGTAAGGTATCGGTATGAGGAAAGTCCGGGCATCACAGGGCGGGATAACGGATAACGTCCGCCGAGGGTGACCTCCGGGAAAGTGCAACAGAAATAGACCGCCGCCCGTTTTCGGGCGGTAAGGATGGAAAGGCGAGGTAAGAGCTCACCAGTTCGCACGGCAACGTGCGTCCGCTGTAAACCCTATCCGATGCAACGCCCCGTCGGCGAAGGCGAATGCCTTACGTTTGCCCGACGGAAGCCGTGGGGCGGCATGAGCCCGGGAGCAATTCCGGGTCGAGACAGATGAGCGTCGATTACAGAACCCGGCTTACAGACCCGGTGGACATTTATATTTTTGGCAAAGCTGAAGGCCTCCCTTGTGTAAAGGGAGGTGGCACGCGAAGCGTGACGGAGGGATTGTTATGCAAAGGAAACACAACAAAACAATCATCCCCACAGCGCGGACATTGAGAAAAAACATGACCGACGAAGAGAAGCATCTTTGGTATGATTTTCTGCGAACGTATCCCGTTCGATTTTCGCGTCAAAAAATACTCGGAAAGTACGTTGCGGATTTTTACTGTGCGAAAGCGCAACTTGTTATCGAGATTGACGGGTCAGAACATTACACAGAGGACGGAATACTTTACGATAAAGAACGGACGGCGTTTCTTGAGGGATACGGATTGACGGTCGTAAGATTTTTGAACTCGGATATACATAAAAACTTCCGCGGAGTATGCGTGCACATTGATAATCTCGTAAGACAATCCCTCAGTCTCGGCTCCGCCGAGCCAGCTCCCTTTACACAAGGGAGCCTGATGGTGCAGCCCCGTAGTGAGAAAAAAGCAAGCAAAAAAGAGCCCCCGCGGCTCTTTTTGTTTTGCGCGGTGGGCGTTGATTTGCCGCGCGGGGTATGGTATAATTTAGCGAGAAAAAACACTTTCGGGGGACGCCATGGATCTGAAAAAAGCTCGTAAAACCGCGGAAAATATGGTCGGCATGATGACGGTTGAGGAGGCGATGACTCAGCTCCTTTACACGTCGCCGGCGATAAACCGCCTCGGGATAAAGGAATACAACTGGTGGAACGAGGCGGCGCACGGCGTTGCGCGCGCGGGGGCGGCGACGGTCTTCCCCCAGGCGATAGGGCTCGCGGCGACCTTCGATCCCGGGCTCGTCGGAGAGATCGGCGAGGCGGTCTCGCTTGAGGCGAGGGCAAAATACAACAAAAACGTCGCCCACGGAGACAGAGGCATATACAAGGGCCTGACCTTCTGGGCGCCGAATATCAACATCTTCCGCGACGGCAGGTGGGGGAGAGGACAGGAGACCTTCGGAGAGGACCCCTGCCTGACCTCGCTCATGGCCGTGAACTTCATAAAGGGCGTGCAGGGCGACGGGGAATATCTCCGCGCGGCGGCATGCGCAAAGCATTTCGCCGTTCACTCGGGGCCTGAATACTACCGCCACGGTTTTGACGCACGGGTCGGCATGAAGGACCTCAACGAGACCTATCTCCCCGCCTTCGAGCACGCCGTGAAGGCAGGCGTCGCCGGCGTGATGGGGGCTTATAACCGCACGAACGGCGAGCCCTGCTGCGCGCACTCGTATCTCATGGACGAGGTTCTTTTCGGCAAGTGGGGCTTCGAG
>JAGABQ010000010.1:0-8490 GCA_017614495.1 Clostridia bacterium | reverse complement strand
GCGTTTCACGGCGGAGATTGCGCCGGACGGAAACGGTGTCTCGCTGATCGTCGGCGACGGAAATCATTCCCTCGCCGCCGCCAAGTCCGCCGGTGTGTCGTACGCGCTCGCCGAGGTGGTCTCGCTGAACGACGAAGCCATCGTCTTCGAGCCGATATACAGGGTCGTAAAAGACGTCCGTTACGACGCTCTGCTGTCCCTCATCCCGAAGGGCGGGGACGGAAACGCCGTTTCCCTGATATGCGGGGACAGGCGCGAAGAATTCTATTCTCCCGGGCTTCCCGTCTCGTTTGTTGACAGTATCCTATCCGAATATCTGAGGATATGCCCGGAGTCGTCCGTCGACTATATCCACGGGCTCGACGAGCTCATATCGCTCGCGTCGGACGGTAAAAACGCCGGATTCGTTTTCGGCGGCATCGACAAAAAGAGTCTCTTTCCATGGGTATCGGAACACGGCGTTCTGCCGAGAAAAGCCTTCTCCATGGGGAGCGCGTTTGAAAAACGTTATTATATGGAGCTCATGCGTTCGCGCTGACGGCTCCGGTAATATATTATCAGAACAGAGGGTAAAACAATGGCAAACTCAACACTCGTTATAATGGCGGCCGGAATGGGATCCCGTTTCGGCGGAATAAAACAGCTCGAACCCGTCGGCTCGCACGGCGAGGTCCTTCTCGACTACTCTGTCTACGACGCGCTCCACGCCGGATTTGACAAGGTCGTCTTCATCATCAAGCACGAGATCGAAAAGGATTTCAGGGAAATCTGCGGCGACAGGATCTCCCGTCACGTGGAGACCGCCTACGCATTCCAGAGCATACCGACATTCCGCAAAAAGCCGCTTGGAACGGGCGACGCCGTGCTCTCGGCGAGAAACGTCGTCGACACGCCGTTCGCAATTCTCAACGCTGACGACTTTTACGGCGCCGAGGCCTTTTCGCTTATCCACAACAGTCTTTCCCTTCCCGATTATTCGATGGTCGCCTACGACCTGTTCAACACTCTTTCGGACAACGGCGGCGTGTCGCGCGGGGTGTGCAAAATCGAAAACGGCTTCCTGACCGGGATAACCGAGACGCACGGGATAGAAAAGACCTCTCCGTTCCCCAAGAACACGCCTGTCTCCATGAACCTCTGGGGGCTCAAACCGGATATTTTCGACATCCTCGACGACGGGATCGTAAAATTCCTGCAGACGGCTCCCGACATCAGAAAGAACGAGTATCTCATCCCGACGGTCATCGGCGAGCTCGCCACGTCCGGCCAGCGCCGCGTCGTGGCTCTCAGGACCTCCGCGGTGTGGTTCGGCATGACCTACCGCGAGGACAAGGCGCTCGTCTGCGAAAACATCAGAAAGCTGACGGAAGCCGGAGTATATCCCGAGAGTCTCTGGGACTGAACGATAATATCCGAATCCGTTCCGCAATCGTGCGTTCATCACGTCTTTTTGTCTGCAGGATTGCGGAACTGTTTGTAATCAAGCCCGAATCGGCAACCTCGGAGGGTCAACAATGAAAAAAGCTGCGATCATATTAATTTTGGTCTTAACGGCGCTGTTTGTCCTCGCGTCGTGCTCGGAAGCCGGCGAAGATGACACCGACCGCACGCCGAAAGTGAAAACAGAGGGAGAAGAAACGGTGTTCGTACTGAAATCTCTGACGTCGGAAACCGCGGTCACGCTCCGCGGCGGCAGGCCGTTCATAACCTCGCTCAGGACCGAAAGCGGAACGGAGACCGTCAAAGCTCCGACCGAATGTTCCCTTCCCGACCTCGGCGCGGACTATTCCTGGACCTACCGGGATTACAAAGATTATGACGACGGGAAAGGCGGCCGCGGCTTTTCTCTCAGATTCACCTGCGAGCAGCTTGCCCTCACCTATCATTGGAATATCGTCGCCCGCCCGGAGTCTCCGGGACCGTTTGAGTTTTTCGGAGAGATCATAAACGAAGGCACGGTCACGCACGAGCTTGCCCCGGGCGCCTTCTTTGCCGCGTCCGTGGCGGGGGACAAAATCCCGACGGCCTGGACGTTCAGCAAGGAAAGCGGCGTTGCCGAAGGATACACGCTGTACTGGACCAATCCCAACGGAGTGTCGTTCTCCGGAAAGGGAATAAAAACGCGCAAGCTCTCAAACGGCGTTTCGGCACACGCGGCAAACAGCATTGAGAGCGGCTGGAACTTAAACGGCAGTATCCCGATGATGTATCTCGATTTCGAAACGCACGGGATATATTTCGCTCTCGAATGGACTAACGGCCGTATAGACGCTACAGGCAAGGAAAACGGCGGCGCTTCCCTTTCCGTCCATATCGGGGACTTTTCCGTAAAGGACGGCGCGACGGTTTACGACTTCACGACTCAGCTGCCCCCGAAATGCACATTCCGGGTACCGTCGGTCTACCTCGGCGCATATGACGGTGATGTGGACGACGGGTCAAACGTTTTCAAGCGCTGGTTTCTCAGATACAAAGCCCCGTCAAACGTTTACGATAACGAATGCGAACCGCTCGTACAGGGCGACCTTCAGATGATCAGCGCCGACGCCGTTCGCTGGGGAATGGAATCCATAAAATGGGACATCGCCTGGTGGAACGAGGACGGAAGCTGGTTCAAATTCGGTCCTCTGGACGTACGCAATCCGGATTATCTTTACTGGGTGAATCTTGAAGGCGCGTCAAACATACCCGAATATACGGAAAAGCTCAGGGAAAACGGCGTCTCCATGACCGCTTACGTGCTTCTCCGCGATCATATGGTCGACGATCCGAATGAGCCGTCGTCAAAGGGCGAGGGAGGACATCCCGAATGGTTCGGAGTTACGAGCAGCAACGGCAAAGGCGCCGACCTCGGAAACGCGGACTGCGTGGCTTTCTATCAGAATTATCTGCAGAAATTTTTCGCGTCGAACGGAATAACGACCTGGCGCTCGGACTTTGAACCCATCATCTCAACGGGCAAAAACGGAGTCAAGGAAAACCGTCACGGCGCCACGGGAAGCACCGACGTCTCGTACTGGTGCACCGTGGGATTCGGCGAGCTCGTCGACTACCTCACGGAAAACCTGCCCGGATTCAGATATGAATCCTGCAGCGAAGGCGGCTCGATGAAGGATTTTTACACAATGACGAAGGCGTCCGTCGTCAACTGTGACGACTCCGGGGACTATATGTCTCTCCACATGTCATTCTACGACGCGTCCTACTGCATACACCCGGCGCAGATACAGCTCCCGACGGTCACGGGCAGCTTCGTTCAGGGAACCGACCGCAGCACGTCTGCGTCGTACGATTACGTATACGGCCTGCGCTGCAGCCTTGCCGGCGGCGTGATGCTGAACTATCACGGAGAACAGAATAACGAGCACGAAACGTACTGGCCGTACTATCTCAATCTGTACAAAGACGTCATGCGTCCTCTTATCAGGAACGGCAATCTGTATCACATCCTCCCGAGACCGGACGGCGTGCACTGGGACGGACTCGAATACTATGATCCGGATTCAAACGCAGAAATAACCGGCATGGTCCTGCTCTGGAAGCCGAGCAACAGGGACGGGGCGCATAAAACCGTCACCCTGCGCGGCCTAGACCCCGACGCGAGCTACAGACTTACGTTCGAGGACAGAAAAGAACAGAACGCGACCTATACCGGCGCGCAGCTTATGAACGAAGGGCTGACCGTCACCATCGAGGGCGATTTCGGCTCCGAGATGATATGGATCTCAAGGGCGTAAGACGCCCGTTTCGGCCGGCACTTGACAAAAATCGCGTTTTGATATATAATAACGTTCTAGACAGGTTAACTGCATCTGCCCATTTCCGGAGGAAAAAGAGTTGGCTTCGCGTTTAAGATTCGACGGAAAGGAATATACGAAACGGTTTGACGAAGACGAGCGCCGCGCATATCTCGGCGAGTGTCTCTGCGCCGCGACCGGGCTGCTGTTTTTCGTGCCCCTCGCCTCGGCGCCGGATTCCGAATACGGAAAATTCTGGGCAAACCAGGGGCTGATAACCCTCATTATCGAGGTACTGTGCCTTATAGTCGGGCTTGTTTCAAAACTGCTCTGCTGGCTTTTGTCGCTCATCCCGGTGATAGGCGTCGCCTTCAACGTGATACACGTCATAATCGTCATCGCTCTGTGGCTCGTGGCTCTGTTTTACGTCGCCTACGGCATATATTTCGTGGCGAAACGCAGAGCGAAGAACCTCCCCTTTTTCGGTTATATGAGATTCATAAAATAAAATCCGAAAGCCGCCCTCGGGCGGCTTTTTCGTTTCCCGGCGTCCGCGGAGGCGCCGCTTTTTACATACTGTTTACAATACTTTTTTCGGGTCAGCGGTTGAAAAAATGTTCCAAATACTGTATAATAATACTAACTTGGGAAATTGTCGGCATACGGAGGGCGATATGAAATTCATTCACATGGCTGATCTCCATCTCGGCTCGCCCTTTGCCGGACTGCCGCCGCACGAGGCGGCCAAAAGATATTCGGGACAGTTTGACGTTCTCGACGCAGCGCTCCGCGCCGCGGTCTCCTCAAAAGCCCGCCTTGTGCTTATCTCCGGCGACGTATTTGACGACACGGTGGTATCTCGCAAGACCGTTTCCGGCTTTTTCGACCGTCTCGGCTCGTATCCAGGGATAAGCTTCGTCATTTCCCCGGGAAATCACGATTATTATACTCCCGAGGGGTATTATTCCGAGACCGACGCAAAGATCCCCGGCAACGTCTTCGTTTTCAGGACTCCCGAGCTTTCAAGGTTAGAGTTCCCCGGGCTCGGGGCGGACGTCTACGGCTTCGCCTTCACGTCGGACAGCATGTTCGTCGCCCCTTCGCTCACGCCCGATACGGAGGACGGCGGAAGGATAAAGATACTCTGCTGTCACGCGGCGCTCGACGACCCGTCGTCGCCGTACTGCCCGGTTTACTCGTCGGCGCTCGGTTTCTTTGACTACGCGGCGCTCGGGCATATTCACGCCCGCGGAGTTTCGAAGTTGGGGAAAACGACCATCGCCTATCCCGGATGTCCCGAAGGAAGAGATTTCGGGGAATGCGGCAAAAAGGGCGTCCTGCTCGTCGATACCGCCGGGGGGGAGATCTCGGTATCGTTTATAAGGATGCCGGGGGTGACCTATCGGGCGGAGGAGTTCGATCTGACCGGCGTTTTGTCAAGAGACGCGCTGACCTCATCCCTGCACGACTTGATATCGCGCCTCGACGACGCCGACAAAAGGGCGTCGACCGCTCTCCGCGTGACGCTAACGGGGGTCTGCGACCCTTCTCTCGACCCGGACGCGCAGTCGCTCGCCTTCGGATTGAGTGACTTCTTTGCCGCCGACCCGTTTCTTGAAATTCAGATAAAGGACGAGACCGTCCCCGGATACCGCGCCGAAGAGCTCGAGAAAGACATCTCGCTGAGGGGGTGCTATTACAGGGCCCTCCGCCCCGAGCTCGAAAGCGCCGACCCAGCCGTGCGGCTCAGGGCCGCGCGCGCGCTACGGATGGGGCTTAACGCCATAGACGGTCTCCCCGTCATGAGATAAAAATGAAATCAAACACTTCAGTCAGAAGAATGCTGCTCCTGCTTCTCCTCGTCGTCGCCGTGACGGTGTTCTACGAGGTGATGCTGAGCCTCGGCAACGGCTGGATCACATACGTTTACGTGATCGCCGCCTGCGCCGCGGCGGGAGCGTATATGATAATAATGCGCGGCCTTTTCTCCCATCCCGACAAGACGGTCTTTTCATACGACCTGCCGGAGGAGGAACGGCAAAAGCTCGCCGAGGCGCACCGCAAACACTATTTCGCGGCGCGGCCGCTCCTTTACGTGATAATCGCCGTCGCGGCGACTCTGCTCCTCGATTTCGTTTACGTGATGATCGCGGGCAACGGCCTGACCGCGTGGATAGAGTCGAGGCTCGGATGAGGATAGTCAATCTTTTCTCCGGCTCCGCGGGAAACTGCACGTTCGTGAGGCGCGGCGACGCGTCGATCCTCATCGACGCCGGAGGCTCGGCAAGATCCGTCCTCCGTTCGATAGAAAGAATAGGCGAGGATTGCGGTCAGATCCGCGCGATTTTCGTGACTCACGAGCACTCCGACCACATCTCGGCGCTCCGTACCCTGCTTAAAAAAATCTCCGTCCCCGTATTCGTGCCGTCGGGCTGCGCGGACAGGGTCGCCGCCGCCGTCGACGTGATGGCCGACCGTATAGAACCAATAGCGGAGGGCGGGACTCTGCGGCTCTGCGATTTCTCCGTTACGCCGTTTCGCGTGCCTCACGACAGCGACGACTGTTTCGGATACCGCATCGGCGGGGGTGAGCGGACGCTCGGAGTGATGACCGACGCCGGAATGATAACCGATTCGGTCACAAACGGACTGCTCGGCTGTACCGACGCCCTGCTCGAGGCAAATCACGATCCCGACATGGTGCTTTGCAACACGTCATATCCGCAGTCGCTCAAGGACCGCATACTCTCGGGAGGCGGGCATTTGTCAAACGAAGCCTGCGCCCGGCTGATAGCCGGCCTCGCGCCGCACGGACTTCGCCGCGTGATGCTGTCGCATCTCAGCCGCGAAAACAACACGCCCGACAAGGCGGAAAAAGCCGTCATGCTCGAGCTTTCAAGAAACAATGTCGTCGGCGTGTCGGTCTGTTCCGCATCCGCCTGTACCGAAACGGAGCTTTTCTGATGCTTAACGTCAACATTCTGTGCGTCGGAGACCTCAGACCGGGATATATCCGTGAAGCCGCGGAGGAATACGCAAAGCGCATCGGCGCGTTTGCGTGTCTGCGTACAATCGAGGTCGCGCGCGAGCGTGATCTGATTCCCAGAATGCCGAAAAAAGGGTATAGGATCGCACTGTGCGTTGAGGGAAAGCAGATGACCTCAGAGGGCTTTGCGAAGTTTGTAGAGGATCTCCCCGGGAGGGGATATTCCGATCTGACCTTTGTTATAGGAGATTCCGACGGAATGGGAGAGGACGTCAAAAGTTTGTGCGATCTCAGACTTTCGTTTTCTGAAATGACCTTTCCTCACCAGCTCATGAGGGTGATACTCCTTGAGCAGATATACAGGGCTTTCAGCATAATAAATCACGGCAAATATCACAAGTAAAGCAGGTAAAAGCATGAAAAACACGGCAAAAAGGATCGTCGTAATCCTCATATTCGCGTCGATCATCGCCGCGGTCCTTCTTTACCGGACGGGCGCATACGATATTTCCTTTATAAAGCGCCCTCTTCCTCCGAAACAGGAAGAAACGGACACCTCGGCGCCGCCCGACACTACCCCGCCCGCCGTGACGACCGACACCGGGGAGCCCCCCG
This sequence comes from Clostridia bacterium, assembly GCA_017614495.1. Lineage (GTDB taxonomy): Bacteria > Bacillota > Clostridia > Oscillospirales > CAG-272 > Colimorpha_A. The sequence goes on along the minus strand of JAGABQ010000010.1, from coordinate 1,152 downwards.
TCACGTCGGATACGGACGAGACTACGGAACCTCCGGCGCCGCCCGTCACGGATCCCCTTTCGAATATCGAAGCCGAGGAATATCTGAACGGGCTGAAAAACGTGTCCTTTGACAGCATAAACGTTTCGACCGCGTTCTTTGATAAAAACTCGTCCGTTGTCAGGCTGACGTGGTACGGCCTCCCGACCGCGTTTTCAAAGCGCAACGTCAAGGTGACGAAAAACGAGATATATACGATGAAGAATCAGCGTCTCGGGATAAGAGCGGTCACAAATACCGAGAAACAGCCGGCGATCACCCTTTATTTCGGCTATATATTTGCCGATCAGGGCAAGAATTTCACCGTGTACGCCCCGGACGGCAGTCAGATCGCGACAAAGTTCACGGGGTCTCTCCCGTTCCTCACGACCCTTGACGGCCAGCCGCTCGTTCAGATCGGAACCGAATACTTTATCCTTTCCGAAAGCGGCATTTCCTCCGAGCCGGTAGGCGAGGAGATGATAAACCGTATGGCGCTTGCCTTCGACTTCCCGGAGTATTATCCCGGCGCGGCCGATTCGCTGATCCCGTATTCCGACTGGCTGCTGATCTTCAACGAGACGGACGTTCCCGACACAACGTCGGACGACGGAACGAGTGACGTCCCGACCGACAGCGAAACAAACGAGCCAGACTTGACGTCGGACGGCAATTCGGGCAGCGATCCGGCCGACACCGAGACCGAGCCGCCGGCGACCGATCCCGGAACGACGAATCCCGCGGTCACGGAAGTGACGGAAACCGAGCCTCCGGCCTCTGACGAAACCGGCCTCCAGACAGGCGTCGCAACGGCGGTCGAAGGCACGTTCAACGCCGAGCCGGAGGACACGGACACCGACTCTTCCGATTCGTCGGATACCCCGGACGACACCTCCGAGACCGAGCCGTTCCCGACTGATGTCAGCGACGGCGACGTAATCGTCGTGAACGGCAAGACGTATATCGTCGAGAAAAAGCTCGCGTGGGGATTCAAGGATTCGAACGGTAACATCGTCATCCCCGCAAAGTACAAGACCGTTTATTCATTTACGGCGGACGGGGTCGCGTCCGTGATCAGCTTCGAGGACGAGGTAATCGTCGTCAGCAAGACCGGAAAGATCATATTCAACCGCG
>JAGABQ010000064.1:0-5417 GCA_017614495.1 Clostridia bacterium | reverse complement strand
TTATGGACGATCTGAAGGGAAGCGTCGGTCTCAACGCATACGCTCAGCGAAACCCGATATCAGAGTACCGTATCGTTGCGGCGGATCTCTTTGACGGGATGGTTTCCTCCATCAGAGAGGACACCGTGAGGATGCTTCTGTCCGTAGTGCCGAAAAAGCAGGAGATCAAACGCGTCGAGGTCGCCCACGTGACTTCTGAAGGTTTTTCCGGCGGAGAAAAGCCCAAGAAAAAGCCGGTCGTTATCAAGAGCGGCGAAAAGATCGGAAGAAACGATCCGTGTCCCTGCGGCTCCGGAAAAAAATACAAAAGGTGTCACGGAGCCGGTCTGACCGATTCCGCAAGCTAAAATGAGTATCGGACTGATTATCGCCGGGCTCTTCATAATATCCGAGCCGTGCCTGTCGTTTATCGACGTAATTCCCGATTTTATCGGCGTGTTCCTGATACTTAAGGGTATATCGAGGCTTGAGTCCGCTTTTCCTTCGGCGGAGGAATCCGCGTCGTTTTTCAGAAAATACGCAATTTCGTCGCTGATCATTGCGGCTGCGACGATTCCCGCCCTTTCGCTTTGCTCGACTGATCCCGCGATGAATATGGTTTTTGCACTCGCCGCGGGAATTGCCAATTCGATATTTGCGTTCCGGGGTTTTTCCGGATTGTTCGACGTCGTTGAATATATTAACGAAACCGGAAACACTTCGCACAGGACCGGCGGCGCCAGATTTTCGGTGTCTCTTATTATTTTTTCCAAATACGTCCTTGCGCTTCTTCCTCAGCTCGTTTATCTCGACGTAGAGCCGGGCGACGGTCTGTTCGAAGGCGCGTATTATCCGCTTGCCCCGTACAGAAACGCGCTGATGGTCGTTTGCGCGATTATTTCCGTTTTGATATCGGCGGTCTGCCTCGTGTTCATTATCCGTTTCTTTAAGCGCATCGGGAACGACGAGATCATTTCGCAGGAGATAAACAAAGCGATAATAGCCGCGCCGGCAAGGCGCGGGCGCGTGGTCAAAAGGACGATTTTCGGAGGTCTGACGCTCCTTATTTGGGCTGCGTGGATAGTATTTCCGCTCGAGCTGGATTCTTATCCTCTGATCCCGTTTTTCGCGTCGGCCGTTTTCGCGATCGTGGCGCTGATTATGCTTAAGTCGGTCGTTGATATTCCCAATCGGGTGTTCGTGCGTTTCGGCGTCTTTGCCGGCATGGGACTTGCCGCCTATATCGCGATTTTCAGATACCTCGAAACGCACCACATGTATTCGTATGACGCCTGGTTTTTCGTGACCGCCGCCGTCTACGCGGCGTACCTTGTGCTGGGCATAATATCGTCTTTGTCCGTAATTAAAGTTCTTGACTCTCTCGTGGATTCTCACGGAGGAGAGATGCTCGATACCGACTCGGGAGCCGTCACCTCGTACGTGATAAACGGACGTATGGCCTGCCGCCTTATGAACAGGATAACTTTTGCCGTCCTCTCGGCCGCGGCTCTTATCGGCGGCGTATCGTTTTTCTTTCAGAGACGTCATCCGGAATTCAGAGTTATTCATATGGCGGTATACGCGGTTTTCTGCATAGTTTTCGGTATATCGTGCGGCAAGATCCGCGCGCTCGTTTCGGACAGATACAACGACGCTTAGGAAAAAAATCATCAAATCATTTTTCTTGAATGGAGGGATTGACGTGTCGGATAACATTTATGAGATATCGGTTGAAGAATCCGTCATGCGGGGAGTCGACGCGTACGCGAAAAGACTCGGTCTCACGAGATCAGAAGCGATTAATTCCGTTCTTGCCGAAAAATGCGGAAGGGTTTATTCATACGAAACCTCTGTCTCGGGTTATTCCGAAAGACTGATCGAGATACTTACCGCCGACGGCCTCAGCCCGGGCTTTCTTTCGCTCGAAGGCGGAAGCGCGGTTTCCGTGAGGAGTTTCTTCGGACTGAAATACCGTCCTGCCGTCAGATATGAGATCAAACTCGACGGGGATGGCAGAAACGGCGTGATTGACATAGCCGTCAGGACCTCGTCTGACGAGATCAGACGGGGCATTCTCGATTTTCTGAGAACGTGGATATCCGCCGAGGACAGGATTTTTTCTCTATCGGGACGCAGACCGGCCGATTATACCGTTTCGGAAGGCAGGATACGAAGAAAAATCAGGTGCCCGCGCGCCGGCTCTTCCGACAGCGTCGGTTTATACGTCAGGACGTTTGATGAAAGTATGAAAAAATATATTTCGGGAGCACTCGGCCCGGAGGGCGTTTTCACGATTTTGGAGAACTATTTTTTCCGGGACGGGAATGAGTTTATCTGATTTGAAAGAAGGTGCTGATTTATGGATCTTCAGAAATACACTCAGAAGAGTATAGAGGCGCTCAGCCGTGCGCAGTCGATAGCAAATGAAAACGGCAATCCAACTATAAATCCGGAACATCTGCTTTATTCGCTTACGGATTCCGATGGCGGTCTCATTCCGTCTCTTTTAAAGAAATGCGGCGCCGATACCGACGCTTTGCTGAGAGAACTTGACGGCATCATTTCGTCGTTCCCGAAACAGCAGGGCGGCGAGGTACGTATATCCTCCGAGACTTCGAGAATACTGACGTCGGCGGAAAAACTCGCATCGTCTTCGGGCGACGAATACGTCTCGGTAGAACATTTGATGCTCTCGCTTTTTGACAATCAGACCCCGGCGCTGAGAAGACTTTTCTCCGAGCACGGGCTGACAAAAAAGGCGTTTTCCGACGAGCTGGCAAAGGTTAAAAAGGGCCCCGTCAAAGGGGACAATCCCGAAAACACCTACAACGCTCTCGGTAAATACGGCACAGATCTTGTCGAAAAAGCCAAAAAGGGCAGTATGGATCCCGTTATCGGCCGCGACGCGGAGATAAGGAACGTTATAAGGATCCTGTCAAGAAAAACGAAGAACAACCCGGTTCTGATAGGTGAACCAGGCGTCGGGAAAACCGCGATCGCCGAGGGACTTGCCCAAAGGATCGCGCGCGGGGACGTACCCGACGGCCTGAAGGATAAGACCGTGTTTTCACTTGACATGGGTTCCCTCATTGCGGGAGCAAAATACCGCGGTGAATTTGAGGAAAGACTGAAGGCGGTCCTTGAGGAGATAAGAAATTCCGACGGACAGATTCTCCTTTTCATAGATGAGCTGCACACGATAGTGGGCGCCGGGAAAACCGAGGGTTCGATGGACGCGGGGAATCTTCTCAAGCCCATGCTTGCGCGCGGAGAACTCCACTGTATAGGGGCGACGACTCTCGACGAATATCGTAAATATATCGAAAAAGACGCGGCGCTCGAGCGCCGGTTCCAGCCGGTGACAGTCAGCGAGCCGACCGTGGAGGATACCATATCCATACTGCGCGGCCTTAAGGAAAGGTACGAGGTGTTCCACGGCGTAAGGATACACGACAACGCTCTTGTTGCCGCGGCAACTCTCTCAAACAGATACATTACTGACAGATTTCTTCCCGACAAAGCGATTGATCTCGTCGACGAAGCGTGCGCGCAGGTCAGGACCGAAATTGATTCGATGCCCGAAGATCTCGATCACATGAGGAGAAAGATCATACAGCTTCAGATCGAGGAAATGGCCCTCAAAAAAGAGGATGACCGACTGAGCGCCGACAGACTTGAAAAGATAAGAGCGGAGCTTTCCGAACTCAACGAGGAGTTTAACGAAGCAAAAGCGCGCTGGGACGCCGAAAAGAGTCAGGTCGAGGACGTCAAGGAGCTTAAAAGCAGGATCGAACAGGTAAAGAACGAAATCGAAAACGCCCAGCTGAACTACGAGTACGAGAAAGCGGCGAAACTTCGCTATTCTGATTTGCCCGACCTCGAAAAGAAGCTTTCCGAAGCCGAGACGAAAAACAGCGAAACGAAACAGAACAGTCTCGTCCGCGACACCGTGACTGAGGATGAAATATCGGAAATAGTTTCACGCTGGACAGGCATTCCGGTCGCCAGACTGCGCGAAGGAGAACGCGAAAAACTTCTTCATCTCGAGGAATACATCCATCGCCGCGTGGTCGGCCAGGATGAAGCCGTAAGACGCGTTTCGGAGGCTATACAGCGTTCACGCGCGGGGATCGCCGATCCCAACCGTCCGATCGGCTCGTTCCTTTTCCTCGGCCCGACGGGTGTCGGAAAGACCGAACTCGCAAAATCGCTTGCCGAGTGTCTTTTCGACGACGAGCACAATATGGTCAGAATAGACATGACCGAGTATATGGAAAAGTTTTCTGTATCGAGACTTATCGGCGCGCCTCCCGGATACGTCGGCTACGACGAGGGCGGTCAGCTCACGGAGGCGGTGCGCCGCCGTCCGTATTCGGTTGTTCTTTTCGATGAGATCGAAAAGGCGCATCCCGACGTTTTCAACGTGCTTCTCCAGGTGCTCGACGACGGCCGTATAACGGATTCACAGGGCAGGACGGTCGATTTCAAGAACACGATCATCATCCTGACGTCAAACCTCGGAAGCCGTTTCCTGACGGAAGGCACGCTCCCCGACGGCAGCATCTCGAAAGAGGCGCAGGACGCCGTGACGTCGGAACTCAGGCGGACGTTCAGACCGGAGTTCCTCAACCGTCTCGACGAGACAATAATGTTCCGTCCTCTCGGAAAGAACGAACTCGGCGGAATAGTCGATATAATGACCGGGAATCTCCGCAGCAGGCTCGCAGACAGAGAACTTGGTCTTGTAATCACCGACGCGGCTAAGAATCTTATCATCGAGAGAGGGTACGATCCCATGTACGGGGCGAGACCGCTCCGCAGATATCTGCAGTCGGCCGTCGAGACCATGATCGCAAAGGCGATCCTGAGGGGCGAACCCGGAGCCGGATCCGTCATCACGGTAGATGAAATAGGCGGAGAACTTACCTGCAAAGTAACCGACCGAAAGGAAAACTGAAAAATGACAAGGACCGAATTCAATTTTGCAAAACCCGTATGGGTCGAAAACAGAGAAAAAGAAAAAAACCTTTCAGTATGTCTGACTGCAAAGGTCAAAAGAGGCAGCGCTTTACTGAGAATTGCGGCGCATACCCTCTATCAGGCGTTTCTGAACGGAAAGATCCTTGCCGAGGGCCCCGCAAGGGCGGGGCACGGTTACTACCGTGTGGACGAGATCGACCTGACGGATAAGCTCGACGCTGACGTCAACGTTATTGAAATCATAGTCGCGGGGTATAACCTTTCGAGCTTTTATCTTCTGAACGAGCCGTCGTTTGTCTGCGCCGAGATCATCCTTGACGGCGTTCCGGTCGCCGTGACCGGCGGTGACGGCTTTGAATCAAGGATATATACGGAACGGATCTCAAAGGTTCAGAGATATTCTTTTCAGAGACCTTTTTCCGAGGTTTACGCGCTCCCGGGCAAATTTGAGCCGGTCG